>NZ_CAQLEL010000114.1:0-87499 GCF_948826705.1 uncultured Ligilactobacillus sp. | reverse complement strand
CTGATATTAGAACGAGTTAGTTCATTTAGTATAGCTAATTTTTGTTCTGCACTGTATTTTGATTTCCTAGACATATAAAATACCCTCCAAGTATAAGATGAATTTTCTATTTCATCTGTATACTTAGAGGGCATTATAGCCGTCCACAGGATCGAGGCTTTTTTATATTATATATGATTTTAGGTATATTAGTTATTTTTGTTTTATGGTTTATGGGATAACATCGGACCTAGGATACAATTGACAGGTCAAAAAAATGTTAGGAACCATCAAGTTAGGGGGTGAGTCAAATGATACCATTATTTTTAAGGACTTTTGATGTATTTTTGAATGTTTGTGGTAATTCGGTCTGCTAAGAAAAATATTTGATGTGGTTTTCGTGGTCGATACTTCTGAAAGTATGGAAGAAAGGTTATTGACGGCTAAATAAGGTATTACAGGTTTCATTGATGATATTGACAAAGCAATTTTAGGTCAAAAGATTCATGCTGACTTAGGAAGTTATAGTACTAAAGCTAGTAAGCGGGTCAATATAGATAAACTTTTAATTAATGGTGCAGATCAAAACTAGGTAGTGCTACATTACACAAGATAGATGAAATGCTTTAAGGAAGTGGCAACGATCTAAAGTGATGCATTTTGATAATGGATATAATTAGATCGTTCGATTGGTAAAGTTCGTGTTTTACGGTGTGTTTGTATCGGCGAACATATTTAATTTTGTTATTTTTGTATATTTAAGTTTATATTTTTAAAATTTTAACAATAAATATTCGGCATTTTTGTTGACGTGATAAAAGGAGTTTGTTATCTTATAGATGTGAATTGTCGAATTATATTTGTTGCATGTTGTTTGAAAGTTCGTTTTTAAAGTTAAAGGAGCAAAAATATAGCCATGGATGAAGTAATTTATACAGGAAAAGCAAAACAAATGTGGAGTACAGATGATCCAGAAGTCTTGCGAGTCGTTTATATGGATCAGGCAACTGCTTTGAATGGCAAGAAAAAAGATCAGATCAAAGGTAAAGGACAGATCAATAATGAGATCTCGACATTGGTCTTTGAATACTTGGCCAAGCAAGGGATCAAGACTCACTTCATCAAAAAGTTATCCCCGACAGAAGAATTGGTACATAAAGTTGAGATCATTCCACTCGAAGCGGTGACACGTAATCTAGCCACTGGTCACTTTGTCACACGCTTTGGAGTTAAAGATGGTCTGGTGTTTGAGACACCAGTTGAAGAAACATACTACAAAAGTGATGTTTTAGATGACCCTTTCATCAACGAATCACAGATTTTAGCCCTTGGCTTAGCGACCAAAGCCGAACTCACAGAGATCTGGGATCTTTCGCGAAAGACCAATCAATTGCTAACAGCATTATTTGCTAAAGCTGATCTGACTTTAGTGGACTTCAAACTTGAATTTGGTCGTTTGAGTGACGGAACTTTAGTCTTAGCAGATGAATTTTCACCTGATAATTGCCGGCTTTGGGACAAGAAAACTAAAGCCCATATGGACAAAGATGTTTATCGACAAGATCTAGGTGAATTGACCCCGGTTTATGAAGAAGTTTTAGCTCGCTTACAACAAGCTTTAGAGGAGGAAAAGTAATGACTGACGTAAGGATCTATGTGACTTATAAGGAATCCGTCTTTGATCCCCAAGGTGACACGATTAAACAAGCGATCCATGCATTAGGGCATGATGAAGTCAAAGATGTTAAAGTAGGTAAATTTTTTGATGTAACTCTTGATCCAAGTAAAAAAGGTATCGAAACCGCAGTTAAAGAAGTAGCTGAAGAATTACTGGTCAACTTCAATCTTGAAACTTATCGCTATGAGATCATGGAGGAAGCCTAATGAAGATCGCAGTCGTTGTTTTTCCAGGGTCCAATTGTGATATCGATCTCTACGAAGCTTTGCATACAGTTTTGGATGCAGATGTAGAGTATGTTTCGCATAAATGTGAAGATATGAGTGATTTTGATGCCGTGATGTTACCCGGTGGTTTTTCTTATGGAGATCACTTACGTTGTGGTGCGATCGCACGTTTTTCAAAGGTCATGCCTGAGATCATAAAAATGGCCAAAGCAGGTAAACCAGTCTTTGGAACTTGCAATGGTTTCCAGATCTTGACTGAAGCCGGTTTGTTGCCAGGCGCATTGAAACAAAATAATAGTTTGAAATTTGTTTGTAAGACAGTACCTTTAAGAGTCGAAAACACTAAAACACCATTTACACACCAATATCAGCAAGGTGAAGTGATCAAGTTACCGATCGCACATGCTGATGGCAGTTACTTTGCTGATGAAGCTACTTTGTCTAAGCTTGAAGCTAATGGACAAGTTGTTTTCCGCTATGCTGGTGAAAATCCCAATGGTAGTTTGCATGATATTGCGGGGATCTGCAATAAGAAAGGAAATGTTTTGGGAATGATGCCACACCCAGAACGAGCAGTGGAAGCCTTATTAGGCAATGAAGATGGTTTACGCGTCTTTAAATCATTATTGGAAAATGGCACAGTTAAAATGGAGGAAAGCTAATGGCTGAAATGACACCAGAAGAGATCAAAACCAAAAAACCATATCTTGAATGGGGTTTGACGCAAAAAGAATACGATCATATCTGCAATGAATTGCTCCATCGCTTACCAAACTATACGGAAACGGGCTTGTTTTCGGTCATGTGGAGTGAGCATTGTTCTTATAAGAAGTCTAAGCCAGTTTTGCGCTTATTTCCTACCAAAAATGAACGTGTTTTACAAGGACCAGGGGAAGGTGCAGGGATCGTTGATATTGGTGATGGCTTAGCAGTAGTTTTTAAAGCTGAAAGTCACAATCATCCTTCCGCTGTTGAACCCTACGAAGGTGCGGCAACTGGGGTCGGCGGGATCTTACGCGATATTTTTAGCATGGGTGCGCGTCCCGTTGCCTCACTTGACTCATTACATTTTGGCGAATTGACAGATGCGCGGACCAAATACTTAGTCAATGGCGTCGTGGCAGGGATCGGCGGTTATGGTAACTGTATGGGGATCCCAACTGTTGGCGGTGAGATGACGTTTGATGAATGTTATCGTGGCAACTGTTTAGTTAATGCGATGAGTGTCGGTTTGATGGAACAAAAAGACATGCAAAAAGGACGTGCGGCTGGTGTTGGTAATGCGGTGATCTATGTTGGCGCTAAGACTGGTCGTGATGGGATCCACGGTGCGACTTTTGCCTCAAGTGATTTCAGTGATGAAAAAGAGACGCAACGTTCAGCTGTTCAGGTCGGCAATCCATTTATGGAAAAATTACTCATGGAAGCTTGTTTGAAATTGACCCATGACCATAAAGATTGGTTGGTCGGGATCCAAGATATGGGAGCAGCAGGGATCGCTTCGTCTTCTTGTGAGATGGCCTCAAAGGCGGATAGCGGATTAGTTTTAGAGTTAGATAGAGTACCGCAACGTGAAAGTGAAATGTCAGCTTATGAGATCATGTTATCTGAATCACAGGAACGGATGTTACTTTGTGTGCATAAGGGATATGAAGAAAAGGTCATCGAATTGTTCAAAGATTTTGATCTTGAAGCAGTTGTGATCGGGCGTGTAACAGATGATGGTCAATATCTTTTGAAACATCATGGTCAAGTAGTCTGTGATATCCCGGTCAAAACGTTAACTGATGATGTTTTAGAAGAACCAAGCCAAGAAAAAGTACCCAAACGTTTGCTCGAAGCTAAAGAAATGTCACAGTGGATCCCAACAGTCACCGACCCTAAACAAACTTTACTCGAGTTATTACAACGACCAACGATCGCTTCAAAAGAAATGTTTACACAGACTTATGATTCACAAGTACGCACGAGTACAGTTTTAGGACCAGGAAGCGATGCTGGTGTGATCCGAGTTAGGAAAACTAATAAAGCCTTAGCGATGACAACAGATGGTAATGGACGTTTTATCTATTTAGATCCAAAGATCGGTGGGCAAATGGCAGTCGCTGAAGCCTGTGCAAACGTTATTTCTACTGGTGCTTTACCGCTAGCGATGACAGATTGTTTGAATTATGGTGATCCCAATGATCCTGAGATCTACTATGAATTACACCATTCTGTTGCGGGGATGGCACAAGCCTGTGAAATTTTTGATACGCCAGTTATCTCAGGTAACGTGTCTTTATATAACGAGACCAATGGTGAAGCGATCTACGGAACTCCGATGGTCGGTATGGTCGGGTTGGTCGAAGATGTTGAGCATATCATACCTTCGACTGTAAAAAATGCGGGCGATGCTTTGTATTTAGTTGGTACAAAGACAAAAGCTGACTTTTCAGGTAGTGAGATCCAAAAGATGCAGACTGGTAAGATCTTTGGGGCTCTAAATGAATTAGATCTGTCTAATTTGAATAAGGTAATGAAACAACTTTTAACAGCCATGAAAAATGGGTTGGTCACGAGCAGTCACGATGCTAGTGAAGGTGGTTTAGGTGTTTGTTTAGCTGAAACATTATTTAACAGTGAGCTGGGGGCTAAAGTAACGCTAAACTTGAGTAGTTCAGAATTCTTTAGTGAAACACCAGGTCGTTTTATCGTCAGTGTTCCTCAAAATAAGCGCACTGAATTTGAAAAAACTTTGGGGACAGCGCAAAGCTTTTTAGGTGAAGTGAATAGCGTGCCTGAGTTAGTCGTGACCTTAACTGATGCAGAATTTGAAGTTGAAGTAAGCGAAGCACAAAAATTATGGGAGGAAGCGATACCGTGCCTCATGAAATCAAAGGATTAAACGAAGAATGTGGTGTATTTGGTGTTTTTGATACTAAAAAGGCCAATCAACTGACGTATTTTGGCTTACACAGTCTACAACACCGCGGTCAAGAAGGTGCGGGGATCGTCTCAAGTGATGGTACTAAGCTCAAACAATTCAGAAATAAAGGGTTATTGGCTGAGGTCTTTTCCAATGAAGCTGATCTGGATAGTTTAGACGGGAGCGCTGCGATCGGTCATGTTCGCTATGCAACTAGCGGCAACGATTCGATCAACAATCTCCAGCCTTTTTTATTCAACTTCTATGATGATGAAGTTGCGTTGGCACATAATGGTAATTTGACCAATGCTAAAAGTCTTAGGCGTCAATTGGAAAAAGCGGGCTCAGTTTTTCACTCTAATTCTGATACCGAGATCTTGATCCATTTGATCAGGCAAAAGCGAGATCTGGATTTTATCGATGCCTTAAAAGCAAGCTTAAATGAGGTCAAGGGTGGTTTTGCATTTCTTTTGCTACAAAAGGATCGCTTGATCGCAGCTTTAGATCCTAATGGCTTTCGGCCGTTATGTATCGGACAACTTAAAAATAAAGCCTATGTCGTTGCAAGCGAGACTTGTGCTTTGGATATGATCGGCGCTAAATTCGTACGAGATGTCGAGCCAGGTGAATTGATCATTATCGATAAAGAGGGTCTGCATATCGATACTTATACTGACGACACTAAATTAGCAGTTTGTTCAATGGAATACATTTATTTTGCACGACCGGATTCGATCATCCACGGTGTCAATGTGCATACTGCTCGCAAACGGATGGGACGTCTATTAGCAAAAGAACAGCCAGTTGATGCTGATATCGTGATCGGCGTTCCCAATTCATCTTTATCAGCAGCTTCGGGCTTTGCCGAAGAAGTTGGATTACCATATGAAATGGGTTTGATCAAGAGTCAATATGTGGCTAGAACTTTTATCCAGCCGACCCAAGAGTTGCGTGAACGTGGTGTCAAATTAAAACTTTCGGCTGTTCGTGGGGTCGTTGAAGGGAAAAAAGTTGCGATCATCGATGATTCGATCGTTCGTGGAACGACTTCAAAGCAGATCGTTAAGCTTTTAAAAGAGGCGGGCGCTAAAGAAGTACATATGCGGATCGCTTCGCCCCCATTGCGCTTTCCATGTTTTTATGGGATCGATATTTCAACTAGAGCAGAATTGATCGCAGCTGATCACAGTGTGCAAGAGATCTGTGAGTTGATCGGTGCTGATTCACTGGGCTTTTTGAGTACAGAAAGTTTGATCAAGGCGATCGACATCCCCAGTGGTAGAAAGATTGAAAATGGTGGCCTGACAGTCGCTTACTTCGATGGTAAATATCCGACCCCACTGTATGATTATGAAGCTGATTATTTAGCCTCACTCAAGCAACAAGAAGAAAGGAATTTTTTGCGATGAGTCGTTATCAAGACGCTGGTGTTGACGTTAATGCTGGTTATGAAATGGTCAAAAAGATCAAACAAGATGTTGCTTCGACTACACGTTTAGGGATGCTAGGTAGTTTAGGAAGCTTTGGTGGAATGTTTGATCTGAGTGTTTTAGATTTGAAACATCCAGTTTTAGTTTCAGGAACTGATGGTGTAGGAACGAAATTGATGATCGCCCAAGCACTAGACAAGCATGACACGATCGGGATCGATTGCGTAGCGATGTGTGTCAATGATATTTTAGCTCAAGGGGCTGAACCGCTATATTTTTTAGATTATATCGCTACTGGAAAAAATGATCCAGCTAAGATGGCGCAGATCGTTTCCGGTGTGGCAGCAGGCTGTCGCCAAGCTGGGGCAGCTTTAGTCGGGGGCGAGACAGCCGAAATGCCTGATATGTACGCTCCAATTGAATATGATCTGGCTGGTTTTGCTGTCGGAGCGGTCGAAAAGAGTAAACTTTTGGATAAAAGCCATCCTAAGGCAGGGATGAAATTGATCGGTCTACCTTCAAGTGGTCTCCACTCTAATGGATTTTCGTTAGTTAGACAGATCTTATTCAAAGATCATCAGCTAGACTTGGACGATCGCCCAGCAGAACTTTTAGGTAAAAGTGTTGGTGAAGTATTATTAGAACCTACTCGGATCTATGTCAAAGCTGTTTTACCATTGATCAAACAAGGCTTGATAAGTGGTGTTAGTCATATCACAGGCGGTGGTCTGATCGAAAACTTACCGCGTATGTTTGAAGATGGATTGCAGGCACGATTGGATTATGCCTCATGGGATAAACCAGCGATCTTTGAGTATTTGAGAGATCTAGGTGAGCTAGAACAAGCTGATTGCTTGGAGACTTTCAACTTGGGTATCGGGTTAGTTTTAGCAGTTGCACCACAGAACGTTCAAGCGGTCAAAGACTTATTGCAGCAAGCTGCTGAACCGTTTTACGAGATCGGAGAGCTGGTAAAACGCCCTGAAAATGCAGCTAAGATCGAGATCAAGTTTTAAGGGGGGATTTGATGCGCGCCGCAATTTTTGCATCGGGCAGTGGTTCAAATTTTGAAGTTTTAGCCCAAAAATTTCAAGCTGGCGAATTCAAGGCCAAGCTGGTGCTATTATTTAGTGACCATCCAGACGCCTTGGTGGTCAAACGTGCCCAGAAATTAAAGATCCCCTACGAGACTTTTACTGTCAAAGAATACGGGGGCAAAGTTTTATATGAAAAACGTATTATGGAGATCTTGGAGAAGTATCGGATAGATTTTATCATTTTGGCAGGCTATATGCGTGTTTTAGGTGAAGAGATCGTCTTAGCCTATGATAAACGGATCGTTAATCTACACCCAGCGTATTTGCCTGAATACCAAGGGCTACATGCGATCGAACGGGCTTTTAGCGATCATCAGACGCAAGGTAAAAGTCAGACCGGTGTGACGATCCATTATGTCGATACTGGCTTAGATACGGGCCAAACGATCTTACAAAAGCATGTCCCGATCTATCCAGATGACACGTTAGAAACGCTCGAACAGCGGATCCACGCGTGTGAACATGAATTGTATCCTCAAGCACTAAAGCAGATATTTAAAGGAGAATAAGCGTGAAAAGAGCATTGATCAGTCTTTCAGATAAAAGTGGTATCGTTGAATTTGCCCAAGGATTAGTCGCAAATGATTTTGAGATCATTTCGACAGGTGGCACAAAAAAAATGTTAGAAGAAGCTGGGATCAAGACCTTGGCGGTAGAAGAAGTGACTAATTTTCCTGAGATTTTAGATGGTCGGGTCAAGACGTTGAACCCATATATCCACGGTGGACTTTTAGGAAGACGTGACTTACCAGAACATGTTGCAACAATGGAAAAATTAGCGATCAGACCGATCGATCTAGTATGTGTCAATTTATATCCCTTCAAAGAAACGATCACCGATCCTAGAAAGAATTTTGCAGATGCGATCGAAAATATCGATATCGGTGGTCCAAGTATGTTGCGTTCGGCCGCTAAAAATTTCAATGATGTGACTGTGGTCGTAGATAAAGCTGATTATGAGAAAATTTTAGAAGAATTGAACAATAAAGGCAATACGACTTTAGCAACACGCAAAAAATTGGCGGCTAAAGCTTTTGAACACACAGCAAGCTATGATGCGATGATCGCACATTACTTCGCTGATCAATTACATGAAGTTACACCAGAAAAGTTGACATTGACCTATGAATTAGGATCTGAAATGCGCTATGGTGAAAATTCTCATCAATCGGCTTGGTTCTATCGAGATACTTTACCTAAAAAATATGCGATCACTTCCGCTAAGCAATTAAATGGCAAGCAATTATCCTATAACAATATCAAGGATGCCGATGCTGCACTGCGGATCGCACGTGAATTTGAGAAGCCAACAGTGGTCGCTTTAAAACACATGAATCCATGTGGGATCGGACAAGCAGACAACTTGGAAAAGGCTTGGGATCTAGCTTATGCGGCCGATCCGATCTCGATCTTTGGTGGTATTATCGTGTTGAATCGGCCAGTCGATGTCAAAACGGCTGAAAAAATGCATAAGCTATTCTTGGAGATCATTATCGCACCTAGCTTTGAGCCCGCTGCCCTAGAAGTTTTAAAACAAAAGAAGAATCTACGTTTATTAGAGTTAGATTTTAGTGCTAAGGATGAGACGCCAGCCTTTGAAACAGTTTCTGTCATGGGAGGATTGTTGGTCCAAGAACAAGATATGACTTTAGAAGATCTCACTGATTGGACTGTTGTTACGAAAAAAGCACCAACTAAAGCACAAGAAAAAGCATTGTTGCTTGCTTTAAAGGCTGTCAAGCATACTAAATCTAATGCGATCGTAGTAGCTAATACTGAACGTACATTAGGGATCGGGGCTGGTCAACCTAATCGGATCGACTCGACCAAGATCGCAGTGGGACATGCTAAAGAATTTATCGACGATGAAACAGTTTTGGCCTCAGATGCCTTTTTCCCAATGGATGACTGTGTTGAATATGCGGCTAAAAATGGGATCAAGGCGATCATTCAACCGGGCGGATCGATCCGTGATGAAGATTCGATCAAAATGGCTGATAAGTATGGGATCGCAATGTTGACTACGGGCATCAGACACTTTAGACACTAAGAGGCGAGGGTGAAACGCAAATGAAAGATGATTTAAAGTTGTTAGTCGTTGGTTCTGGTGGACGTGAACATGCGATAGCTAAAAAATTATTAGCTAGTTCACATGTCAGTCAAGTTTATTGTGCTCCAGGTAATCCAGGGATGTCAGTGGATGGGATCATACCTGTTGCGATCTCTGAGCTTGATTTTTCGGCACTTAAAGGTTTTTGTTATGAAGAAGAGATCGCATGGACTTTTGTGGGACCCGAAAATGCATTAGTCGCTGGGATCGTGGATTCATTTGAAGCAGATGGTCTAAAGATCTTTGGTCCCACTAAGACAGCAGCTCAGTTGGAAGGTTCAAAAGACTTTGCGATGCGCTTTATGAATAAGTATGCTATTCCAACGGCAAGATTTGCTACCTTTTCTGATTCAGCTTCAGCTATTGAAGGGCTCGCAGAATTTAGTGAACCCGTCGTGATCAAAGCAGATGGGTTAGCAGCTGGAAAGGGGGTCGTGATCGCTCAAACAAAAGAACAGGCTAGAGAAGAGATCGCTTTGATGTTTAAAAAGGGGCAAAAGCGACTCGTGCTTTCGGAATTTTTGTCTGGGGCAGAATACTCACTCTTTGTTGTGGTGGGGCGTAAAGACTACCGGATACTCCCAATGGCTCAAGATCATAAGCGAGCTTTTGATTTTGATAAAGGTTTGAATACTGGAGGGATGGGGGCTTATAGTCCACTGCCACAATTGCCAGAAACAGATCATCAGCGGATGTTACGTGAAATTGTTGAACCAACGATCGCTGGCTTGCGGCAAGAGGAGTTTGATTACTGTGGGATCTTATATATCGGGTTGATCATGACTGAGCAAGGTCCTAAAGTCATTGAATATAATGTGCGTTTAGGCGATCCCGAGACGCAGGTCGTCTTACCAAAGATCACATCTGACTTTGCACAATTGATCGACTGTGCACTTAATGGTAACGCGTTGCCGGTGCTTAAAGTAACTGATAAAGCTTGCTTAGGCGTAGTCGTAGCGGCTGCTGGCTATCCTGGTGAGTATCTCAAAGGACAAGTTTTGCCCAAATTAAAAGCAACAGATGAGATCAAGATCGATTATGCTAATGTCAGTGAAAAGACAGAGCAGTTTGTGGGTAATGGTGGTCGTTTACTGTGTGTTTTAGCGCTAGAAGATAACCTTGGGCTGGCACAAGCGAAAGTATATAGTTATTTGGCTCAACATGAATTTGTGGATTGCTATTATCGGCATGATATCGGGGCTAAAGCCACAGGAAAGTTTGCTGGACCTGCTGGGAAACTCGAAAATTTGAGCTAGGATAAAGCGTGTGAGATAATTTTGGTCATCATGATGCATAGCGTTGTGGTGGCCTTTTGTTGTTTATTAGCTATGAAGGTCACTAAAAGCTTTTTTGACTTGTCTTATATTTTGAGAAATGGTATTTTTAGGGGGAAATAATTTGGACAAGGTAGGAAACTAGATGAGTAATTTTATGTATCAAGCATTCAGCGAGGTCGCTAAGCAAAAAGCTTTTGTAACGGCAGCTAAAGTATTGAATGTGACACCATCAGCGATCAGTCATTCGATCAATGGCCTAGAAAAAGAGTTGGGTTTTGCACTATTTTTCCGTAATCGCAATGGAGTTCAATTGACCTCTGCTGGGGAAAAGATTTTACCGATCGTCCGTGAACTATTGAATACCGAAGATAAGTTATTAGAAGAAGCCGCTCGGATCAACGGATTAGATCAGGGACGGTTGCGGATCGGGGCTTTCAGTAGTGTCTGTATCAATTGGCTCCCTGATATGATCAACACCTTCAAGAAGAATTATCCCGAGATCGAAGTTTCAGTTTGGCAGGGAAACTTTAATGAAGTTATCCAACAGATCAAATTAGGTGAGATCGATATTGGTTTTTCCGCCCTACCGATCAAAGAGAATCTGGAAGTTTTACCGTTGTATCGAGATGAGATCTACTGTGTTGCGCCTGAAGGATTTACGCCACAGGATAAAAAAGCCGTCGTGGCTAGTGATGTGGCGGATAAACCGTTTATTCTCCAAGAGATCGATTATGATCGTAATACTAAAGAAGCCTTGGATGATTATAATGTTTCAGTCAATTCGATCCGATACAGTATCGATGATGCCTCGATCATTGCAATGGTCGAATCAGGACTTGGTTTTGGGATCTTACCGGAATTAGCTCTACAAAAACTTTCAGGTAATGTCGTGCAGTATCCTTTTGCCAAGCGACATTTTCGGACAATTGCTCTAGTGACGCATAATAAAGCCCAGCAAACCCCTTCGACAAGGGCTTTTATCCGAGTTATTATGGACTATTTAACAGAGCGTTATGGTGGTTTAGTGTAGCGGATCACAGTAAGAATTGTTAAAATTTTTAAATAAAGTCAAATTTATGGACTAAGGTACTTGCATATAGCATTAAAGTTTGTTAATATTCATAGGACATTGCCAGGCAAAGTAGGTGAATATTAATCAATGGAAACAAAATTAAAAGTTGGCGACAAAGTGACATGTGATAAATTTGCTTCATTGACGCATGATTTTGTCGGTGCGATCGAAAAGATCTATGAAAATTCTGCAGTTGTTGAGATCTTGGAACATCATAAAGATGATACCGTAGTTGTGAGCGATTTCCATAATCGTGCTGTAGTAGCTTTAGATCACATGAAAAAGAAGTCAGCATAAAAATTCAAAAAAAAAGATGACAAACGAAGATAAGGGTGCTATAATTATCTTTGTTGTTGCGGGTGTAGTTTAGTGGTAAAATCCCAGCTTCCCAAGCTGATGTCGCGAGTTCGATTCTCGTCACCCGCTTCAAAGAGCATCTTTGGTTTCGGCCGGAGATGTTTTTTATTTAAGTTAAGAAAACTCGATGATAGAAGAAAAGTAGCTTGTGGCAGCGTTAAGCGAGTCTGGGGTGGTGAAAGCCAGATCGTGTAAACAGGTGAAGCGCGCTTTTTAGAGTACAAGTGAATATTTGAGTGGATATTGATCAAATAGAGTGGTACCGCGGGAATTTCTCGTCTCTTGCAAAGTGTTATTTAACGCTATGCAAGGGACGTTTTTATTTTTAAAGGAGGATATAATGATGAAGGACTACAAACAATTAGTGGCTCAAGCAGTATATGCAGCAGTTGATGGCCAATTAAGTGAAGAAGCGATCGTTGAAAAAATCGAACAACCAAAAGATCTCAAGCTAGGGGACTATGCTTTTCCAGCATTCGTATTGGCTAAGGTCTTGCGTAAAGCACCACAAATGATCGCGCAAGAATTGGTCGAAAAGATCGATACGACTAATTTTGAAAAAGTTGAAGCTGTGGGACCTTACGTAAACTTTTTCCTAGATAAAGCAGCCTTTAGTGAGGATGTTTTGCATGATGTTTTGACTAAACAAGAACATTTTGGGGATGCAACGACTGGAAATGGCCGCCAAGTTCCGATCGATATGTCTTCGCCTAATATCGCTAAGCCAATGTCGATGGGCCACTTGCGTTCGACTGTGATCGGTAATTCGATCGCACTTTTAATGGAAAAATCTGGTTATAAACCGGTCAAGATCAACCACTTAGGTGACTGGGGCACACAATTTGGTAAATTGATGCGCGCTTATGAACTTTGGGGAAGTGAAGAAGAAGTTAAAAATGATCCGATCAACTCCTTATTAGGCTATTATGTGCGTTTCCACAAAGAAGACGTCGAAAATCCTCAATTAGACGATGAAGCCCGTGATTGGTTCAAACGTTTAGAAGATGGAGACAAAGAAGCGACTCGTCTTTGGAAATGGTTCCGTGAAGAATCACTTAAAGCTTTCACGACTGTCTATGATCGTCTAGGGATCGAATTTGATTCTTACAACGGTGAAGCTTTCTACAACGATAAGATGGATGAAGTAGTCGAGATCTTAGAAGAAAAGGGATTATTAAAAGAAAGTCAAGGAGCTCAGATCGTGGATCTAGATGCCTACGATCTCAATCCAGCTTTGATCAAAAAGACTGACGGAGCTACTCTTTATATCACGCGGGATCTAGCAGCGGCTATGTATCGTAAACGTACTTATGACTTTGCTCAATCCTTGTACGTCGTTGGTAATGAACAATCAAATCACTTCAAGCAATTGAAGGCAGTTTTAAAAGAAATGGGTTATGATTGGTCCGACGATATCCATCACATTCCATTTGGCTTGATCACACAAGGTGGTAAGAAACTTTCTACACGTTCAGGCCGTGTCATTTTGTTAGAAAAAGTTTTGGATGATGCGGTCGCTTTGGCTAAAGCACAGATCGAAGCTAAAAATCCTAGCTTAGCCAATAAAGATCAAGTTGCTGAAGAAGTCGGTGTTGGTGCCGTAGTCTTCCATGACCTTAAGAATGAACGTTTGAATAACTTTGACTTTGATTTAGAAGAAGTTGTGCGTTTTGAAGGCGAAACTGGTCCGTATGTTCAATACTCACATGCTCGTGCAATGAGCATTTTACGTAAAGCGGGTGTGACCAAGATCGATCCGGCTAAGGCATATGCAGTAACAGATGAAAATGCTTGGGAAACTTTGCGTCTATTAGGTGAATTCCCAGAAACTGTTGCCCGTGCAGTCACAGAATATGAACCATCTGTGATCGCTAAGTATGCGATCCATTTGGCAAAAGCCTTCAACAAGTACTATGCGCATTCTAAGATCTTGATCGAAGATGACCAATTAGAAGCACGTTTAGCTTTAGTAGCTAGCGTAGCTGATGTCTTAAAAGAAGCATTGCGCCTCTTAGGGGTAGCAGCTCCAGACGAAATGTAATTTTTTAAAAGTCGATCGGCACAGTCTGATCGGCTTTTTTTATGAAATCACCGTTAGAAATAATTTATTGATAAATAAGTTTTGCTCTAGTTATTTAGTGATAAACTTGGTGCAACAAACAATAAGGGGGAGTTTCACGGTGAAGATCAACAATTATACCAAAAAAGAGGATTATGTTTTTGATCTGATTCAAAAAATCGGAAATTTATCAGAAAAAGATCAAGAAAAATTTCGCACATCTTGTCGAGCAATGGTTTATGACTACAACGACATGTTGATGTTCAATGGATTTAAGGGTGAATTTGCTTGCTTTTTAGTCAGTGGGTTGGTGGCAAGCCGTTATTACAATTTTGAAAGTGATAAAGACCAATATATGACGTTTTACAAGCAACACGAGTTATTCTATCCCTCGCTTGAGGTATTTGATGAAGATCATACTGAAGAAGAACTGATCGTATTTTCGGATAAAGCGATCGTTATTGTCATTCCCGAAGGTATTATGCATGAATATCGAGATAAGTCGCCTTGTTTCAATGAAATGTTACGCGAGCAGATGGCTTATCAATTGCAAAAAGAACGGATCTATAATATTTATTGTAATCTATCCTCGACAAGAGAACGGATCAAGAATACACTTTTCTACTTAGCTGTGCTCTATGGGAAGGTCACAGATGAGAACTGGGTCCGTTTGCCTCGGCGGATCGACCAAAATGTTTTAGCTTCTTATACCCGTGCATCTACGTCACTAGTCAACATGATCATCAAAGAATACTGCAATCAAGGATTGGCTAAACGGGGACGGCGCAAATTACTGCTAGATCGTAAGCTAGTGATGGATTATGTCGCGAATACAGGTTTTAATGAGTTTAATTAAATTTTTGGTAGAGATCAAGTGAGCCTAATTTTGCTTGCTAGCAGAAGTTTGTTAAAATAGAGATACAATCTTTTATCTTGAGGTGATTTTTATGAAAAAAGAAATGCGCCAAGGAAAGATCGAGCAGCTGATAAATCAGCAAATCATCTCTAATCAAGAAGAGTTGATGCAGGCATTGCAAGCGATCGGGATCAGTGCGACTCAAGCTACGATCTCACGAGACATCCGTGAGATGCAGATCGTTAAACAGCAGGATGGTAATGGTAACTTGCGCTATGTGATCTTTAAAGCTAATAATCAATCTGAGCAAGATAAACTATATAAAGCTATTTCTGATGCAGTCACTGCGATCACGACTGTCGAGTTTATGAACGTGATCCATACGACACCACGAAATGCTAATGTTTTGGCAGCGATCTTGGATGATTTAGCGCTACCTGAAGTTGCAGGTACTTTAGCTGGTTTTGACACGGTAGTTGTGATCAGTCCCTCACGCGAGTTAGCCATCAAACTGTATGAACTATTTATGGAACATGTTGATCCAGATAATCTACTTTGATAATTATTTCTTGAAAGGCCGTGACAGTTATGTTACGGTTTTTTAACTCGTTAAATAATATTAAATTTTTTTCAAGTTTGGTGGAACTTAGTTGAGATGTGCTAAGATGATAATTAACGATAGTAGAAAAGGAATTTATGCGATGAATGATTTTTTAGAAAAATTGCGCCATATCATAAGCCACTATGGTAAAAAATTTTGGACTTGGTTTTTGGCTAAGAGTCGACGTTATCAATTATGGCGGTGGTTGGTAGTTATTTTTTTAGCGAGTTTTTTATGCATGAGTATTTATCTGACCTTTGTAGCCAAAACTTCTAATGTTAAAGGTCTAAAGAACGCTTTAGAACAAGCAACTGAGATCTACGATAAAAATGATCAAAAGGCGGGCTATCTTTACGCCCAAAAAGGTACTTGGACTTCGATCGATGATATTTCACCTAACGTTATCGATGCAGTATTATCGACAGAAGATCGTAACTTCTATAAAGAATATGGTTTTTCTGTCAAAGGGATCGCCCGTGCCAGTTTGATGCATCTTAAAAATAAGTTAACTGGCGGTAATGCGGTTACCGGTGGTGGGAGTACTTTGACCCAACAATTAGTCAAAAACGCCTTCCTTTCACAAGAGCAGACGCTTTCTCGTAAAGCTAAAGAGATCTTTATTGCGATGCAAGTTGAAAATACCTATAGTAAAAAAGAGATCTTAGCAATGTATTTAAATCACGCTTATTTTGGCAATGGTGTCTGGGGTGTTGGAGATGCAGCCAAACGCTATTTTGGCACAACAGCTAGTCAATTGACGGTTCCGCAAGCAGCTACGTTAGCTGGGATGTTGACCAGTCCGAATGCCTATAATCCAGCCGATCATCCTGAGGCCTCCAAAAAACGGCGGGATGTGGTCTTAAGTTTGATGGAAGATAACAATAAACTGACGGCAGCTCAAACTAAGGAATATCAAGCTACACCAATGGTAACAAATAATACGTACACCTATAATTCAGGCTATAAGTATCCATATTATTTCGATGCAGTCATTTCAGAAGCGATCGATCGGTATGGTTTGAGTGAATCAGATATCATGAATCGTGGATATAAGATCTATACTTCGCTTGATCAAAATTACCAAGCGACATTTCAAGAAGATTTTGCTAATGATTACTTATTTCCAAACAACGCTACTAATGGGGCTAAAGCTCAAGGGGCTTCAGTGGCACTTGATCCCAAAACAGGTGGTGTAGCGGCGGTCATTGGTGGTCGGAGTGGGACCCATGTCTTTCGTGGCTATAACCGAGGGACACAATTGGTGCGCTCACCAGGGTCAACGATCAAACCATTGGCCGTGTATGCTCCGGCACTGAATAAGGGTTACCATTATGATTCAAAATTACCTGACGAATTGAAAGCTTATGGAACTAATAAGTATACGCCGCATAATTGGAATAATGTTTATGGCGGTGATCTCCCGATGTATAAAGCCTTAGCTGAAAGTAAAAATACTTCAGCGGTGTGGTTGTTAAATAAGATCGGAGTTAAAACTGGTTTTGATAGCGTTGAAAAATTTGGGATAGCACTGGATCCTTCTGATGAAAACTTGAGCTTAGCACTAGGGGGACTTAAAAAAGGGGTCTCACCTTATCAGATCGCAAGTGCTTATACGGCCTTTGCTAATGATGGTGTACGCTATGATCCACATTTTATCACGAAGATCGTTGATGCTTCGGGCAAGACGATCGTTGACAATACCGAAGTCGATTCGACCCGAGTCCTTTCAGCTAAGAATGCTAATGAGATGACGAGTATGTTGATCGATGTATATACGATGGGGACAGGAACTAATGCTAAACCAGCTGGTTATACGATCGCTGGCAAAACGGGATCGACACAAGGTAATGGGGTCGATCCGATGGCAGCAGATACCGATCATTGGTATGTGGGCTATACACCAGATGTAGTTGTGGCTACCTGGGTCGGCTATGATTCTAGCAAAGATTCGATCGAAGACGCGGGTGATCGTGGTGGGGCTAGTCTTTTTAAGACCCAGATGGAAGGCATCTTACCATATACTAAGGAAACAAAATTCGAAGTCAAGGCAGCTTCAACGATGGCAGCTGAGAATAGTTCTGACGATGATAGTGCTGAAAGCTGGTGGGATAAGATCAAAAATGTTGGACAAGAGGGCACGAGTGATTGGAAACAAACTGCAGATTCATGGCTTCAAAAAGGAAAAGATGCATTAAATAGCCTATTTGGAAATTAGCTTTTTAAGGCTTTAGATAAAACTTTTTTATCAAAGTGCGTTATAATAGATATATTAAGAATTAAAGGAGCGATATTATGGTCAATATTTATGATACAGCTAATCAAATGGAACAAGATTTGAAGCAAACACAACAATACCAAGAATTAAAAACAGCTTATGAAGCTTTGAAAGCTGATGAAAAAGCTTATGCTTGCTTCAAGGAATTGCAAGATCTTCAAGGTCAATTGCAACAAAAACAAATGCAAGGCAATATCACAGAAGACGATTTTAAAGAATTACAAGAAGCTGGTGCTAAAGCTAAGGAATTTGAAACATTACAAACATTGATGTTGAAAGAACAAGCTTTGAGCATGTTGATGGATGAAGTAAGCAAGATCATCTTCCAACCAGTTCAAGAATTATACCAAGATTAAAATGAACAAAAGAGCTCTGCGGGGCTCTTTTTTTAGTCCTACTAACTGGATCGAAAATGTGGTAAAGTTAGTACGAAACGGGGAAAAATAAATGAATGGATAGGATAAGAGCGTGTTAAAAAAATTATTTGATTATAAAGTTGATGAAAATTTAGAATTATTTGTATTGATCAAGTCAGCTGAAACGCGGATCGCTAAGAATGGTAAAAAGTTTATTGCTTTTAATTTTGCTGATACCTCTGGTGTGATCAGTGCTAAATTTTGGGATGCTTCAGATGATGATATCAAGCGATTTGAGGCGGGCAAAGTAGTTTGTTTGAAAGGCAAACGTGAAAATTATCAAAATAATCCCCAGATCAAGATCTTCAAGCTCCGGTTAGCTAATGCTGAAGAGCCAAATGATCCAGCACTTTATCTTCAAGCAGCACCAGAAAAGACACTTGTGATGGAAGAAGAACTGAATCAATATGTTTTTGAGATCGTTAATCCAACGTGGAATCGGATCGTGCGTTATTTACTCAAAGAATACCATGATGAGTTCTTTAAATTTCCGGCTGCTAAATCCAACCATCATGCCTATGCGGGTGGCTTAGCATTCCATACATTATCGATCTTACGCTTGGCTAGATCGGTAACGGAACAATATGAAGAAGTTGATAAAGCATTACTTTATGCGGGAACTATTTTACATGACCTAGGTAAGGTTTTAGAGTTGTCAGGGCCTGTAGCAACGACTTATACGCTAGCTGGCAATTTGATCGGGCATATCGTTTTGGTCGATGAAGAGATCGTTAAAGCTTGCGCAGTGTTAAAGATCGAGCTTGAAAGTGAAGATGCGATCTTATTGCGACACATGATCTTAGCACACCATGGATTATTGGAGTATGGTTCTCCAGTGCAACCACATTTGTTAGAGGCTGACATTTTACATCAATTAGATAATCTTGATGCTTCGATCCAAATGCTAAAGAAAAGTTTAGATCATACCGAGCCAGGAAATTTTTCAGAGCGTATTTTTGGGATGGATGGACGCAATTTCTATCAGCCTAAACAAAAATAGTTGCCTTATAGTTCACTTTAAGGTTTATAGTTACGATGAGAACTATAGATCAGGAAGTGAATTTTATGTTGATCACACAAGTTGCTAGAAAGTATGGTTTAACTACAGATCAGATCAGACATTGGGAGCAAGCTGGTCTGTTGCCCCCCGTCAAACGAGATGAACAGGGCATAAAGCACTATGATCAAAGTGCCCAGTTATGGATCGAGTATGTAGATATGGCTTTAAATGCACATATGACAAAGGAGTTTTTACAAGAATATGTTAAATTGGCTCAACTCGGTAAAGCTGCTAAGCCAGCACGAAAGCAATTTTTGGAAAGTTCATTAGCTAAAATAACAGCTAGTTGTCGTGAGCTTGCTAAAAAAGCAAAGTTCTTAGAGCAAACTTTACAACAAACAGAGGGGGACAGAGATGATGAATATCGCACAGGTCAGTGAAAAATTTGATATTACCAAAGAGACTTTGCGCTATTGGGAAAGATTGAGATTACTACCTGAGATCCCACGTAATGAGAGTGGTTATCGTGACTATGGAGAGTATGAATTGAATTGGGTATTCTTTATTTTGGTCATGCGCAAAGCTGGAGTATCGATCGAAGCACTAGTTGAATTTGTTGAGCTATATCGCTTAAAAACTGATACGCGAGCTGCCCAAAAACAATTACTTGTCGAACAACGTGATAAATTGGAACAACAAAAGCGCGAGATCGAAAAAACTTTGAATTATTTAAATTACAAGTTAGATAATTTTGAAAGTCATGTGTTAAACTATGAAATTGAAAAATTACATTACAAAATAGATAAGAAAGATCAATGAGGTCATATGGCAAAAAAACATTTTTATGCAATAAAAAACACGGGTAAAATTTATCGCTCTTGGGCAAAATGCCAAACAGCACTTAAAAAAGTCAAAGCACCTGTATTCAAGGGCTTTGCCACTGAAGCGGAAGCCAAGGCATTTTTAGCGGGGCAAAGTCCAACTGAAAGTTTACCAAATGAAAGTATTTTTGTCGATGGTAGTTTTAATGCGGATAAGGCGATCGTAGGGGGCGCTTTTGTACTAGTAAAAGATGATAAAAGTGTTCATGAACAAATGATCCGAGATGATAAGCATACTGAGATCTTGCGTTTACGCAATGTCGGAGGCGAATTGTTAGCTACGATCTATGCATTAAAGTATGCATTATCGCTTGGAATGAAAGAAGTTACGATCTGTCATGATTACCAAGGGATCGCTAGCTGGGCAGATGGTTCTTGGCAAGCCAAACAAGATATTACTAAACGTTATGCTACATTTGTTAAGCAAGTTATCACAAAAGATGGATTGCAGGTCCATTTTCAAAAGATCTCAGCTCATACTGGAGTAAAATTCAACGAACGGGCTGATCAACTAGCTAAACAAGCTGCAGGGATAGCTGTTTGAGCGCAAAAGAAGCTATATCAGGCTTCTTTTTTTATACTAAAAAAGCTACCTACATTTCGTAGGTAGCCGTGAAAATAAAAACCTATTTTGAGCTTGAGCTAGATGAAGAAGAAATGTAATCGGATAAGACATCTTTCAAGTCACTGTCTTTGATGTTTACATTACCTTCTTTGAATTCTTTAGCAATGATCTTTTGTAATGCAGTTGAATCATTTAGTTTTTCATCAATGATTTGATCTTTCAATTCTTTTGTATGGTCAGCCATTTTGCCTTTACCAGGGTTCTTGATACTATAGATGACATGGTAACCATAGCTTGTCTTAACAGGTTCTTGTGAGAATTCACCTTGTTTCAAAGCAAATGCAGCTTTCTTGAAGTCACTGTCAAGAGAAGTATCCATGTTATTGAATGAAGGTAACTTACCACCATCATTCTTAGTAGATTCATCGATCGATTTTTCTTTAGCTAACTTCTTGAAGTTGTCCCAAGAGCCATCTTTTTTCAATTCTTCAATGATCGCATCAGCGTCTTCTTTCTTAGATACTAAGATCTGTGCGACTGTGATCGTTGGTTCATAGCTCTTCCATTGTTTCTTTAAGTCGGCATTAGTGATCTTAGTATTAGCGATCACAGCTTGACGTAGCAGTAAGTTAGAACGAATGCTCTTCTTAAATGCTGAAGCTGTCATACCATTTTGCGCTAAAACAGTTGAGAAAGAAGAACCATATTGTTTTTTATACTTATTGTATTCTTTGTTAACGGCTTTATCAGTGACTTTATCACCATACTTGCCTTCTAAGATCTTATCTAAGATCATTTGTTGTAAGACTTGCTTACCTGAAGTAGTCTTTTTCATGCTGTCGTAGTATTGGCTTTCGGTGATCTTACCACCTGATGTTGTTGCAACTGTCTTAGATGAACAAGCTGCTAAGGTGAAAGTCAACAAGACGCCGGCTAAAGCGGCAAACCATTTTTTCATTATGTTACACATCCAATCGTGAAATTTAATAATTCTAATATAACACAAGTCACACCTAAATTATCAATGTTTTAATAATTTTTAAGAAAATCTATTATTTTGCTGAGGCAATTTAGCTTGGATCTCTTTGGCTAAGGGTTCTACTTGGTCACGGTAGTTTTTTATCTCTTGGTTCAAACTGTTGATCACAGGCTCAGAAGCTTTTAGTTCTGCTGAAAATTTAGCTGCATTTTCTTTGACTTTTTCGACTTTAGCAAGATAATCCGTTGTTTGCTCTACAGTTTGATCAAAATCGATCATTTTTTTGGTGAGATATTTTAAGATCTCATCACGCTTACTATAAGCATAGGCACCAAGAGCGCCAGTAATGGTCAAAGTCCACAAAAATTTTTTCATTTTTTTCAGTCCTTTATCTGCTCTGCGATCTTATTTGCGATCGCTTGTAATTTTTCTGGTGTGTAGTCAGCAGAATTATCGGCAAAGGTCATTTCAAATCCATCTTCATTGCTGTAACGTGGTAAGAGATGGATATGTGAATGAAAGACCGTTTGATAAGCGACTTCACCGTTGTTATTGACGATGTTTAGTCCCTTGATCGTTGGGTCGGATGCTTTGACTGCACGCGCGATCTTAGGTAAGCGACTAAAAACATCACTGGCTAATCGTTCATCGTATTCAAAGAGATCAGCGACGTGCTTTTTAGGCACTACCAATGTGTGACCTGGAGTTGCTTGTGAGATATCTAAAAAGGCTTTGACTTTATCGTCTTCATAGACGGTCACACTTGGGATCTCCCCGGTGATGATTTTGCAAAAGATACAGTCTGTCATATAAAAACCTTCTTTCAAAAATTTTAAATCTGCTTTTAGTATACACTATCTGAGCCTAATTGTTGTAAACTAAATGTTAAAAGGAAATAATAAAGAAAGATCATATTGGGAAAAAACACATAAATGCAAAGCGGTATAATGTATAATGATTTGGATCTTGAGTTGATGCAAGCACGCCAAAAGACCATGGCCTTGACCACTGCGTATGATCAAAGTTACTCTCAAGATCAAGTAAAACTTTAGGCACGATCGGGTAGTGAGGTCACACATGATATTTTCGCTAATGTGATCGCATATGAAGCTCCTTGCCTGCGTGCACGTAAGATCACAGCAGCTGATAAAATAGGCTATGATCTCGCCAAAATTTAGATAAAGTAGGTAATTTAGATGACATTAGAAGTTGAAAAATTAGTCGGTGGTTATTCACGTGTTCCAGTTCTAAAAGATGTTTCATTCAAGGTCAAAGCCGGTGAATTAGTCGGTTTGATCGGCTTGAACGGGGCTGGTAAATCTACGACCATCAAGCATATCATTGGATTGTTGCGACCACAGAAGGGAAAGATAACTTTAGATGGCGTGACACTAAAAACAGATCCTAAAACATACAAGCAAAAAATGGCTTATATTCCTGAGACACCGATCTTATATGAAGAATTGACTTTACGTGAGCATATCGAGTTAACGATCATGGCTTATGGATTAGAAGCTAAAAGTGCTTGGCAACGCGCCAAAAAATTACTTGCGCTCTTTAGATTAGAAAATAAATTGGATTGGTTTCCAGCTAATTTCTCCAAGGGAATGAAACAAAAGGTGATGATCGTTTGTGCCTTTATGACTGAGGCTAAACTTTATATCATCGACGAACCATTTTTGGGGCTTGATCCTTTAGCGACCCAAGATCTCTTGGACTTGATCGATCAAAAAAAGCAAGCTGGAGCAGCCGTTTTGATGTCGACGCATGTTTTGAGCACAGCTCAGGAATACTGTGACCGTTTTGTAATGATCGACCAAGGGCAAGTAACTGCTAAGGGTGATCTAGCAAGTCTGCGGACACAGTTTGGTGATGAGACAGCTTCTTTAATGACGATCTATCTAAAGCTCACAGGGGCAGGTGAAAAGCATGCTTGATCTGTGGAAAATGCGCCAAAAAACTCATCAAAAGCAGATGTTTAAGTATTTACGCTATGTATTAAATGACCACTTCATCTTAGCGTTACTTTTCATCTTAGGTGGCTTGGCTTTGAGCTATTCAAATTATATCAAAGCCCTTCCGACCCAAGAAGAGATCTGGTATGCTAAACCGTTGGTGTTACTTATTTTAGTCATAAGCTTACAAGTTGGACGGCTGGCAACGTTGTTAAAATCAGCTGATATCGTATTTATTTCACCTCGACAAGCTGAAATGGGACAATATTTACAAAAAGCTTTACAGACATCGTTAGTTTTTGCTTGGATTTTTGATACGTTAGTGATGTTGGCTTTGATGCCATTCTTGCTTGTTGCGGCTAAATTGACAGTGGTCCAGCTCATCTTTTTATGGCTGTTACTATTAGTATTGAAATATTTACAACTAGATCGGCAACTATTAGGACTTTATCAAGCTCAATTTGCTAGTAGACGATGGAAATGGTCCTTAGATGTTGGCTTTTGTGGTCTTTTATTAGGAGTAAGTCTTTATTTAGATCCATTATATCTGTTATTAGTGGCCGCGATTTTGACGGGTTATGTTGATAAGTCAAAAAAAGCCCTTACAACACAAGCTGTATTTAACTGGGAAGCGGCTATTCGGATCGAAAATGCAAGAATGTTGCAGTTATATCGTTTCTTTGCGCTCTTTACCGATGTGCCTAATTTGCAAGTCGCGGCCAAACGGCGTCGCTATTTGGATCATCTGTTACCACGAGCTAAGCCTGACGGAAGTTTTACTTACCTTTATTGGCGGGCCTTGGTACGTAATGGCGAAACAAGTGGCTTAGTATTACGGTTAACGGTGTTGGGTGCTGTTATCTTGTATTTCATCACTGAACCGTGGTTAGCCTTAGCTTTAGCAGTATTATTTATCTATTTACTTGGATTTCAATTGTTTTCTTTGTATCATCACTATGATGAAGTAGTTTTTATGCATATCTATCCATTGGATCTAGAGGATAAACAAAAAGCATTTCAAAAAATGTTAGAGCAGTTGTTGTTTGCGATCGCGGTGATCTTTACTTTAGTTAGCTGGATACAGTTACAAAATAGTTTATTTAGTCTCGAATTTTTAGGTGTTTTAGTGCTTGTGATCGTATTATTGACTCGGCCTTATCTTAAGGGACGCTTAGCAAAAAGAGCTTGACACTGAGCCTAGTTCTTTGTAGACTTATTTTAGTTATCGATATTTTCAAAAGGAGAGCCCCAGATGGATTTCAATTTGGAACATGGCTGGGAGATCTTACCGATCGATGGCGACACTGGCACTGCTTATATGGCGGTGAATAACGATGAACGCATCTTTATCAAGCGTAACACTTCGCCGTTTTTGGCGGCTCTTTCATTAGAAGAGATCGTTCCTCGCTTGATCTGGTCAAAGCGGACGGTCTCAGGTGATACTTTGACTGCTCAAGAGTGGTTGAATGGTCGTTCGCTAAAACGTGAAGAGATGTGTTCGCTCCAAGTCTCGGAATTATTAGCTCGGATGCATGGTTCTAAACTCTTAAAAAAGATGCTGTTACGGGTCGGAGGCAAGACGTACACGCCTGCTGATCTGTTAGCACAGTATTTTAATGGTTTGAGTTCTGAATTACGCGAGCATCCACTATTATCCGAAGCAGCGTCGCGATTGAAGGCAAACCAGCCGCAACTTGAACGCTCGAATTACGAAGTATGTCATGGCGATTTAAATCATAAAAACTGGCTCTTATCTGAGACAGGACAGCTATATCTAGTAGATTGGGAAGCCGTTAAGTTGGCTGATCCAGCTTTAGACCTTAGCATGTTAATGTGTCAATATGTCCCACGCAAAGACTGGAAGCAATGGTTGACGCGGTATGCAAAAAAAGAACCGTCACCAGATATGATGAAACGCATTTATTGGTATGCGGTCATGAATCTTTTGTTGGTTATCAAACACAACTACCAGCGTGGTCATTTCCATGAAATGAACCAAGACATTATCAAGCTTAATCAAGTAATCAAGAAGCAAAATCATATTTAAAATTGATGGGGATAAAAGGCATCAAAAACCTTTTGTCCCTTATTTAGTGAATTTTAGTTGAAAGGAAGTCTATGTATTAACTACATAGCAATTTATCATGCGTTTACGAAATAAAGCTTGGGCTAAGCCCTTGATCCAAGAAAACCCACAATATGTCGTAACTGATCCGGCAGCTTTACGTGGTAAATGGCAAAGTCGTTTTGAAAAAGAACGACCACTATATATCGAGATCGGGATGGGGAAGGGTCGTTTTATCGTTGAGATGGCCAAGAAATATCCTGAGCGTAATTTTATCGGTCTTGAAATGCAAACAGTTGCTACAGGGATCGCTTTGAAAAAACAGATCGAGGCCAAATTGCCTAATCTTCAGTTAGTATGTGCTAACGGAAGTGGTTTGACTGAATTCTTTGAACCAAATGAAGTTAGTGGGATCTATTTGAATTTTTCTGATCCTTGGCCTAAGAACCGTAATGAAAAACGGCGCTTGACCTATAAGAGTTTTTTGGCTCAATATGAAGAAGTTATGCGAGCTGATGGTCATCTTGAATTCAAGACTGATAACCGTGGCTTGTTCGAATATTCACTTACGAGTCTGAACAATTATGGGATGGTATTTGATCAGGTGTGGCTAGATCTTCACCAGACACCAGATGTTGAAGATAATGTGATGACTGAATATGAAGAAAAATTCAGCCAAAAAGGCCAACCGATCTATAAACTCGAAGCTCATTTCAAAGCTTAGGCAAAAAAATTTTAAAAGCTAAGAGGATAAGTTATAATATACAAAAAGTAAGTAATTTATCTTGGAGGTATTTAAGATGGAAAAATTAGCAAAGATGGATAAAAAAGCATTAGAAGAAAAGTTGAGCACAGGGAAATATGTATTATTCTTTACCGCTGACTGGTGCCCAGATTGCCGCTTTATCAAACCAGCAATGCCTGAGATCGAAGCAAAATTTTCACAATTTAAATTTATCTTAGTCGATCGTGATGAAAATATCGATCTTTGCCAAGAAATGATGATCATGGGGATCCCAAGTTTTGTCGTGTATGAAGATGGCAAAGAAAAAGCTCGTTTTGTAAATAAAGATCGTAAGACGAAAAAAGAAGTAGAAGACTTCTTGAACAATATCTAAAACAAAGGAAGTATCAAATAATGTTAATTGCTAGCTATAATCCGACCCAAATGGGTGATGTATTATTGACGATGGTGCGCCCTGAAGCAGCAGCGCAAGCAACTGAACAAAAAGGACGGATCGTTCGTATTTTTAATACCGAAAATAATGAAACTTTAGGGTTTAACTTTTTTGATGTCAGTGAGATCTTGAATGATCTAGCTGTTAAGGGTCAAGTCTTCTTGGATCAAGATCAAGTAGAAGCTTTGAATCAAGCTTTACAAACAGCTGGGTTTGAACCTGAATTGGTCTTTGATGATGAACCTAAATTTGTGGTGGGCCATGTAGCTGAATTGACAGAACATCCAGATTCAGATCATTTGCATATCGCTAAGATCGAAGTCGATAATGATCAAACGTTGCAGATCGTATGCGGTGCGCCTAATATTGAAGCTGGTCAAAATGTAGTCGTTGCTAAAGTTGGTGCGATGATGCCAAATGGTGCGATGATCTGGCCAGGTAAATTGCGTGGCATAGATAGCTATGGGATGGTTTGTGCTGCTCGTGAGCTTGAATTGCCTAATGCTCCTAAAAAGCGCGGGATCTTAGTTCTTGATCCCGCTGAATTCGAAGCTAAGACAGCTTTTGATTTTGAAAAGGGAGCTAAGCTATTTACAGCTTAGTTAGTAGATCTCACCTGGGACTATGATAGGTCCTAGGTGTTTTTTTACATAAAGTTTTATAAAAGTGGTAAAAAACCTTTTTTCTATTTTGAATAATTACTATAATAAATTTAGAAGTAAATTAGACAGACAGTTAGGATGAACACCATGGAACATTATGATGGACCAGCCTTTTACAGAAATAATCGTCGCCCGGATATAAAAACGCGGGTTCAGACTAAAGTACCAGTCAAAACTGAAAAAGAGCCGACCAAAACAGCGACAAATAATCAAAGTAAACGTTTAAATGAAACTCCACGGGCTTTTAGTCCAAGACAAGTCCCGCGCTCTTTAGTTGTCGATCGTGTTGTAAAGAAACGCCCTGATTACGATAAATTAGTGCGCTCATTGAAGAAAGCTCCCGAGGATTATTTACTCTTTGAAGGGACTGTTTTGCTAGGGACCCAGGCGATCGATCTGACGGTAAGTCGTCGGCTTGATAGTACGGATGCTAAATTGCCTAAACGCCCGACTATATCATCACAAATTAAAACACCGCCATTAGCTTCGGACAGTCAGACAACTAGCTCTAGTTTAGCGACTAGTGAAAGTTTGGTCGATACAACGAGCCAGATCCATTCGACAAGTTCGACTAGCTTGCTGCAAAGTTCAGTAAGTGATACGCGTGCTCAAAGTACGAGCAAAGCTAACAGTGAGGCAAAGAGCGTAAGCCAAAGTCAAGTGACTTCAGAGTTTGGTCCACAAGTCGACCTCACTAGTGAGGTCGCTACTGGATTTGTGTCTCAAAAAATGACTGGGCTCAAAGCAGCCTTGGCGCATGAGAGTTCTTTGACGCAAGAAGAACCAATTGTGGCGGCCAAACTGACATCACCTAAGTACGAACCTAAGCATTATCAATTTCCACCACTCAGTTTATTACCTGCACCAGTGATCGATGATGATCCTGCATTAGATGATTGGGTCAAAAGTCAGGTCCAAACGTTAAATGAGACGCTCAAGGCTTTTCATGTTGATGCAACTGTTAGTGATTGGACTATTGGTCCGACCGTTACGCAATTTGAATTGACTTTAGGGCGGGGAGTCAAGGTCAATAAGATCACCAATTTAAATGATGATCTCAAACTTGCATTGGCTGCTAAAGACATTCGGATCGAGGCACCGATCCCAGGTAAAAGTAGTGTTGGGATCGAGATCCCTAATAAAACTTCACGCCCAGTTATGTTATCTGAAGTCTTGCGTTCAGATAAATTCCAAGAAGCTTCTTCACCATTGACAGTAGCTCTAGGAGTCGATCTGTTTGGAAAGCCCCAGATCACAGACTTACAAAAAATGCCTCATGGCTTGATCGCAGGGGCTACCGGTTCGGGAAAATCGGTCTTTATCAATAGTCTGCTCGTTTCATTGCTCTATAAAGCTTCGCCTAGTGAAGTGAAGTTGGTCTTGATCGATCCTAAAGCAGTAGAGATGGCGCCTTACCATGATCTGCCCCATTTATTAGCGCCAGTGATCTCTGACGCTAAAGCAGCTTCAGCCGCGTTGAAATGGCTCGTAAATGAGATGGAAGAGAGATATCAACGTTTGGCTGCTGCAGGAGCTCGCAACTTAGAGGCTTATAATGAAAAAGCTAGGGCAGCAGGTGAATATGCTCTGCAATTGCCATACATCGTGGTAGTGATCGATGAATTAGCTGACCTTATGATGGCAGCTTCGTCTGAGGTCCAAGATCATATTGCTCGGATCACTCAAAAAGCTAGAGCAGCTGGGATCCACTTATTAGTTGCGACACAACGACCAAGTGTAGATGTTTTGACGGGAACGATCAAAAATAATATTCCGACTCGGATCGCATTTATGGTCTCAAGTCAAGTCGATTCACGAACGATCCTGGATACTGCAGGAGCAGAACGCCTTTTAGGTCGTGGCGACATGCTCTATTTAGGCAATGGTTCGGGGCAACCGACTCGTTTGCAAGGGACTTATATTGAAGATGAGGTCGATGCGGTGACGGATTTTGTTAGACAGCAAGGTAAGCCTAAGTACGCTTTTGATCCCGATAGCTTGAAAAAGCATGCTGTAGAATCAGAAAAACAAGATGATCTTTTACCTCGAGTGCTAGACTATATCGTTAATGAAGAGACGATCTCAACGTCCAAGTTGCAACGAGTCTTTTCGATCGGCTATAATCGAGCTGCGGCGATCATCGATGATCTTGAAGCTAAACAATATATTTCGCCAGCGCATGGTGCTAAGCCACGGAAGGTCTTTTTGACTCAAGAAGGCTTGGATAAATTGCGCAGTGTATAATAAAAAGACAAACGCTCAGTAAATATAATGAGGTTTGCCTTTGTTCTGAGACTGAGGAATACTCAGTCTTTTTTTATACTGTTATTCGTTAAATACAAAATTTAAAAATTCTGGGAAATGTTTAGCCCAGTAAAATTCACTATGGGATTCAGCTGCAAAAATATTTAGTGAGATATTATCCATCGAATGCCCTGTCCGTAAAAGCGTCTGATAGTAGCGCAAGGCCTCATTGATATAGGCTTGGGCCTGCTTTTCGGGCGCCAAAACTTCATCATCACCAGCATCATTTTCGCTAGCTCCTGTTTGAATATAGACCTTATTGCTAGGCAGCAAGGGATGAGAAGCGATAAACTGCGTGAATTTTGCTTGGTTCAACCAGGCGGCGCTAGAAAAAACACCTAAATTGCCAAAGATCTCAGGGTATAGTGAGCCAGCATAGGCTGTGATATAGCCACCCATTGAACTTCCAGCTAGTAATGTGGTTTCACGTTGAGGTAATGTACGATATTTTTTATCGATAAATGGCTTGACAGTATCTACTAGCCAGTCAACATAAGCTCGACCTATGCCTCCAAAATTACCTGTACCATCTGGTGTTTGAAATTCAGTCTTCCAAGGTGAATATTCATCGAGGCGGTGTTCATCGCTATTGTCGATCCCGACAATGATCATTTGTGGTAGTTCGAGATGTTGTTTGATCAAGGGAATGACCTTCCACGAATAACCTGAAAATGCTTCGCGACTGTAGAAAACATTTTGCCCATCGTGCATATATAAAACAGGATAATGACGATCATTTTGAAAATAATCTCGGGGAAGTAGTACTCGGATCCTGCGCTCGTTTGAAAAATAAGGCACAAATAGATAGTGAGTCCGTAGCTCGAGATAGTAACTGTTTTGAGGCATGATATAGCTGTTCCTTTCCCAATTTCTTGCATATATGACCAAGATATACTGAAAAAAACTTTTTGTCCAGCTATGATCAAAATTTTATTTATATAAAAATAAAATGATAAAAACAGTATTCACATTAGTTAAAATTTGTGTTAATATTAACAAAAAATTAAATAAAAGTTAGTTAACACTGGGTAAAATGAAATTTATTTTGGTGTCTTAAGTGATATTATCGCTTGAAGTGACTAAGGTAAAGTGGAGGAAAATTACATGCATTTTGAGGAATGTCAGTTACATAGTAAAGTTTTAGGACGTTCGATGAATTTTAATGTTTATGGTCATGCGGGGAGACCGATCTTAGTTTTTCCTGCTTCTGGTGGTAGTCATAATGAATATGGTGATTTTGGGATGATCGCAGCGTGTCGTCCTTGGATAGATAGTGGTCAGGTGCGCTTTTTTACTCCAGATTCATTCGATAATGAAGCTTTTGAGGCTAATGAGAAGAGTCCTCATGATCGTGCCTTGGCGCATATGGCTTATGAGCGCTTTATCGTTGAAGAATTAGTACCACTGATCTATGACAAGACCCAATGGGACAAAAGTCTGATGGTAACTGGTTGTTCAATGGGGGCATATCATGCGATGAATTTTGGGCTCAAATTTCCTGAGATCTTTGATACCGTCATTTCGTTAAGTGGGCTATATGATCTGCGGTTTGTTGTAGGTGATTATGGTGCTGATGAACTAGTTTACTACAATTCACCGACTGATTATCTGTGGAATTTAGCTGATCCATGGTTTTTGGAAAAATATCGTCAAAATACTTATATCATCTGTACAGGTCTAGGACCTTGGGAAGAAGTTGATGAGACCCGCAAACTTGAAGCAGTTTTTAAGGCTAAGCAGATCCCAGGCTGGTTTGATTACTGGGGAGAAGATGTTTCTCATGACTGGGTCTGGTGGAAAAAACAGATGCCATATTATTTAAGTAAATTATCCGAAACGGGCCAAATTTGAGTAGAAGGGACAAGGTATAATGAATTTTATTGTTATTTCGCCCCATTTTCCTGAAAATTTTGAGCAATTTTCAGTGAGTCTTAGCAATAATGGGATCACAACATTGGGGATCGGGGATAAAGCCTACGATGAGTTGACACCAAGTTTGCGCAATGCGTTGTGTGAGTACTACAGAGTCGATGATATGGAAGACTATGATCAGATGTATCGAGCAGTAGCGTACTTTGCGTTTAAATACGGTAAGATCGATCGCTTGGAATCACATAATGAATATTGGCTATTTCAGGATGCTAAATTGCGGACAGATTTTAATATCCCAGGCTATAAGAGTGATGAGATGGATAAGATCAAGTATAAGTCAAAGATGAAACAAGTCTTTTTTGATCATGATATTCCAGTTGCACTGGGAAAAGTTTTTCAGACCGCAGAGGAAGGCTGGCATTTGCTAGAACAATTCGGTTATCCAGTGATCGTTAAACCCGATTCTGGAGTCGGAGCTAGTGACACGTATAAGATCAATACTCCCGAAGACTTTGCTGATTTTTTGACCAAACGTACTCTTGATGTGACTTATTTTATGGAAGAATTCATCGAAGGCGACATCATAACTTTTGATGGTCTGACAGATCAAAATGGACGTGTTGTTTTTTATTCCTCACTCGTTTACCAAGAGCCTGCTTTAGATACGGTCCATCGCACGGGTGACATGTATTTTTATGAGACACGTGACATTGACAAAGATCTTTATGAGTTAGGAATGAAAAGTGTGACTGCCTTTGATATCCGGGAAAGATTTTTCCACTTCGAGTTCTTTAGAACAGCGGATAACAAGCTCTACGCCTTAGAGATCAATTGCCGTCCCCCGGGTGGGCCTTCGATCGATCTGATGAACCATGCTCATCAGTTGAGCTTATTTGAAGAGTATGCTCATTTAGTTAAAGAAAATAAATTCTATGGAGATAGTACTTGTCCGTATTACAGTGTCTATATTTCGCGAAGTAACAAGCTAGATTATCGCCATGATCTAGCTGAGATCAAACAAAAATATGCAGATGAGTTAAAAGAGATCCAACATGTACCAGGAGTGTTTGCTGAGATCATGGGAGATGTTGGCTATATTTTCAATACGGAGACTAAAGAACAAATGCATGCGATAATCGAATTTGTCGGTGCACTCAAGGAACAAGCATAAGAAATGAGCTGATCAAAATTTTGATCGGCTTTTTTGTATGGCTATGACTTTAAAAAGGTTTGTGATCTATGGTAAACTTAGCTTAATTGTTAATTAAGAAAAGAGGATATTTACCATGAATATGGACACCACATATTTTTTTGTAGGCATCAAGGGGACGGGGATGAGTGCGTTAGCCCTTATTTTAAACGACAAGGGTTGTAAAGTTGCCGGTTCAGATATTGAAAAATACACATTTACACAACGTGGCTTAGAACAGGCTGGAATTGAGATTTTCCCATTTGACGAAAAAAATATCCATGACAAGATGACGATCGTTGCTGGTAATGCTTTTGGCGATGATCAAGAAGAGATCAAAAAAGCACATGAATTAGGCTTAAAAGTCATGCGTTATCCTGAAGTTGTCGAGATGTTGATCGAAGAGACGACAAGTATTGGGGTCGCTGGTGCCCATGGTAAGACGAGTACTTCAGGCTTGTTGGCACATGTTTTAAGTGGAGTCTCACCAACAAGTTATTTGGTCGGAGATGGTTCAGGTAAGGGGATCCCTGATGCACGTTTCTTCGTATTTGAAGCTGATGAATATCGTCGCCATTTTGTGGCATACCATCCAGACTACACGATCATGACCAATATCGACTTTGATCACCCTGATTATTTCACCGGGATCGAAGATGTTTGTGATGCCTTTGAAACATTGGCTAAGCAAACTAAAAAAGGACTCTTTGTCTGGGGTGAAGATAAATATCTTCGTAAACTAAAAGCAGATGTACCAGTATATTACTATGGGACTGAAGCTAATGATGATGTGCGGGCTGAAAATATCAAACGTACGACTAAGGGCTCAACTTTTGATGTCTATTTACATGATGAATATCTAGGTAACTACGAGATCCCAATGTTTGGTAAGCATAACATCTTGAACAGTCTAGCTGTTATCGCTGTTTCGCACATGGAAAAAGTCGATCAAGAAGAGATCAAAAAAGAATTATTGACTTTCAAAGGAGTCAAGCGTCGTTTTACTGAAAAGCGCGTTGCTGACATGGTGATCATTGATGACTATGCTCACCATCCATCTGAGATCACTGCGACTTTGGATGCTGCGCGACAACAGTATCCAGATAAGAAGATCATCGCAGTCTTTCAACCGCATACTTTCAGTCGGACAGTCGCATTGATGGATGAATTTGCTAAGAGTTTAGATCTAGCCGATAAAGTCTATTTGACCGATATTTTTAGTTCGATCCGTGAACATGACGGTAAAGTTTCTGCCAAAGATCTAGGTGAAAAGATCACTAAGGGTGGCGAAGTTTTAGCTTTAGATAACATGTCACCATTACTTGATTACCATGATGATGTCGTTGTCTTCATGGGTGCAGGTGATATTCAAAAGTATGAATATGCCTATGAAAAATTATTGAGCGATCTTAGCTTGAATAATAACTAATAAAAGAGTGCAAGACAATAATAGTGCCGTATAATGACAAAGGCCTCACTATGATGCAAAAGATCGCATCATAGTGAGGCTTTTGTCATTCAGGTAAGAGAATGATAGAGTCTAACAAACGTTTAGCATAACTGGTATTAGCATTGAAGTCGTGGTAGACACGTTTTGCTTCAGTGACATTATCGGTGATGATCCCATCTACATCCAAAAAGGCTGCATTTTTTAGATCTTCTTCGCTATTGACAGTCCAAGAATAAACTTGTTTAAAGCTGATTTTAGCTTGGGTGACAAAGGAGTCGTTTAAAGTTGTTTTTTCCATCGTGTATCCATTAGCTGGTGTTTGTGGAAAGATGAAATTATACGGTAGGATATAGTAGGCATTTAGCGTAGGAGCATATTTTTTAGCACTAGTGATAACTTTATAGTCAAGTGATTGTAGCTCATGTTTATTTTGTTTGAGAGTAGCACCATATGTGTCAAAGAAATTCTTTAACATATTTTTTGAATCACGTCTGGTTGTCTTGATCTCGACTAATAGTTTTTGCTCGTATTGTTTGGCAACGCTCAAATACTCATCAAAACTAGGGATCTTAGCTTGATAGCCATTTTCGTGTACGGTCAAATCAGTTAGTTGTGCTAGTGTCAACTCTTGAGGGCTAGTATCAAGATCGGCGAGTTGTTTTAGATTTTCATCGTGCATGACGACAAATTTATGGTCTTTGGTTTCTTGGATATCGATCTCGATGTAATTTGGTTTGGCTTGGGCAGTCTTACGTAGAGCAGGGATCGTATTTTGGACACCGTTTTGGGCATCGACTCCACGATGTGAGATGATCAATGGTGTTTGGCCTAAATGAACTAAATAGACCCCGTTACCTAAAAGAGCTCCAAGTGCAAATAAAGCAAACAATGGCTTAGCTATCTTGCTTAACCAACTTTTTTTAGTGCTTTTGTAGGTCGCTAAAGTAACGTTAGCTGGTAAAATGAGTTGCAAAAGAGCCACGCTAGCCCAGACAGAGATCAAAAATGAGCCGATCTGCAGTAAGGTGACATTGATACTTCCACCAATAAGTGCACTCAACGGAGAAGTCTGATCAAGTCCAAGCTGGATCGAATATAAAATACCGATCAGCCCTAAGTTGGTGATAAGCGCAATAAGTGAGATCTTTAGGAGTTTTAGCGTATAAGCCCAAAACTTGTTTTTAGTCAGTTGCCAACTCTGCACGAGAGCTGTTTTGATCTTGACTTTTTCAAAAAGCATCAGGGGTAAAACAAAGAGCAAGCGGATGCTAAAAATAAAGATCGCTAAATAAAAAATACTGATCAAAGTTGCATAAAGGGGCTTTTGTAAGAGAAAATCCAAGATAAATTCAGGGATGACTACTTTACTCAAAAGCGGCGAATTAAAGAAGATCCCACTAAAGGGCACGATCAATAAGAAATAGCCGGCAAAAAAGAAGATCCCTAGTGGGTCGAGCTGGCGTAGTTGCTGGGCAGTGTCTTTTAAGATCGCTCGAAAGCTGAATTCATCTTGTCTTATCCGAACAACACCGTTTAGGATGAGTGCAAATTGTCCAAAGACACAAATGATCAAAATGACCAATTCCAAAAGTAGACCTAAGGTGATATAAGGATGGCTCGTAACGAGTGAAAGAGCATTGGTATAAGATAAATAGGGGATCGCACCTAAATTCAATAGTAGCGAAGCCCACGCATTAAAGAGAGGGATAACACCGATTTCAAGTGAAAGTTCGACCACTAAAAAGAGGATCAAATAATTTTTCCAATGTATGCTAAAATCGCGTTTTAAACACATCATATCACTCCAATTTTTAAATTTTTATTATATTGTACCCAATATAGTACGTTGAAACAATAATTATTACTAAATCTAGGTATTTTGATCTAGACCTAACGATTGAGCAAAAAGAAGTGGTATGCTATCATTAAGGCAGACCACTTAGAGGAAGGTGAAGCTATATGCCTGATGATGTGCATCGGCAGGGCAAAACGATCGCTGAGATCAAAGAAGGCGATTCATTGACTGTAACGGAAAGTATCTCAGAACGAGATCTGTTGATCTATTTGGGACTGACTAACGATAATAACCCACTGTATATTCAAAATGAATATGCGCAAAAATTAGGACATGCTGGTCCAGTTGTACCCCCAGTGTTGTTGAGTGGGATCATTACGAGCTCGGTCTCAAAATTATTACCCGGACCTGGGAGTGAAGTGGTGAATTTTTCAGCTAACTTCATTCGACCAGTCTATCATGATGAGATCGTCACATTCAGTTTTGAAGTGATCAAAGTTGATATGATGAAAGAGGTTGTGATGATCTCAGTTGAGGGTAGTAACCGTCAAAATGAACGCGTTTTAGATTCAGTTGTCATGGCTCGGCCTCCGCGTCAGCAAGATTAGCTACATTTATGATCGAAAGAAGGAGAATTTTATGAATAACAATCCCGAAGTTTACGGTAATAGTAATGCCGGCTTGAATAGTTTTTTTACTAAGATGTATGGGTATATGAGTGCTGCAGTGGCAGTTTCGGCGCTAACGGCTTTCTTTGGTTCGTTTAGCCCAACTGTGATCCGATTTATGAGTAATCCGATCGCCTTATTTGCAGTCTTTGGGGTCCAATTAGTTTTGGCTTACTCCATGTCATCGCTTAAGTCACAACGTTCACCATTAGTCAGTGCTTTAGGTCTGTTTGTCTTTGCAGGCTTGGAAGGTCTACTCTTTAGTGGGATCTTCATCGTCTATACTGCCCAAAACATTACAAGTGCTTTTGTTTCTGCCTTTGTGATGTTTGCTGTTTTATCCTTTATGGGATCAACAACTAAAAAAGATCTCTCAGGGATCGGCCGTCAAGCTCGGGCTGCTTTGATCGCGTTTATCATCGTATCGTTGATCAACTTGTTCTTGCAAAGTCCAATGATCACTTATGTCTTTTCTTTTATCGGCCTAGTGATCTTTGCTGGCTTAACAGCTTGGGATACCCAACGTTTACGTCAAATGTATCTTCAAATGGGCTCACAAGTAAATGTTAATAATTTGGCCTTGATGGGTGCTTTACAGCTCTACTTAGATTTTATCAACATCTTTATCTTCTTGTTGAATATCTTTACCGGTGCTGGTGGCAACCGCGACTAGTCAACCGAGTCTCTTCGACTTTTCGGAGAGGCTTTTTTTATTTCTATGCAAAATTTGTTAAAATAAAAGAAACTAGATAAGAGGACGGATCGATATGGCAGAAGATAAGAAAATGTTATTAGTGGATGGTAATAGTGTGGCTTTTAGAGCCTTCTTTGCTCTCCACAACCAATTAGAGCGCTTTGTCAATCATGCTGGGCTGCATACTAATGCGATCTATGGCTTTAAATTGATGTTAGACAAGATCTTGGGTGATGTTTTACCGAGTAATGTTTTAGTTGCTTTCGATGCTGGTAAAGTGACTTTTAGAACGAAAGCTTATGCTGATTACAAAGGTGGACGTTCCAAGACCCCGACTGAATTGTCAGAACAGTTTCCTTACATTAGAGAATTGCTCGATGCTTATGGGATCAAACACTATGAATTACCAGAATATGAAGCTGATGATATTATCGGGACGATGGCAGCTCAAGCAGAGAAAGCGGGGTATCAAGTCACGATCGTAACGGGTGACCGAGATCTGACCCAGTTGACAACTGACAAGACGACGGTTGCGGTGACGATCAAAGGGGTAACTGAGATCGAAGAGTATACGCCAGCTCATGTGGTCGAAAAATACGGCTTGCAACCAGCACAGATCGTTGATATGAAGGGGTTGACGGGTGATAGCTCAGATAACTACCCTGGGGTGACTAAAGTCGGTGAAAAGACAGCGATCAAACTTTTAAAACAATACGACACGATCGAAGGGATCTATGAAAACATTGAAGCGATGAAAAAGTCCAAGTTAAAGGAAAACTTGATCAATGATAAAGAGATCGCATTTCAGTGTAAAGATCTTGCAACGATCAGAAAAGATGCTCCAGTAGCACTCACTTTAGCACAGACAGCTTGGCCAGGCGCTAAAAAAGAAGATCAGCTCAAGTTCTTTGAAGAGATGGATTTTAAGAGTTTTATCGCTCAATTACAAGCTAATTCGAACGACGATATCAGTGCAGGATCTACTTTGAGTAAATTAAAGGTCGAGACTTTGGATGAAGCTAAAGTCGAAAAGTTAGTTTATGATAAAGATTCTGATATCAGCTTTTATCTTGAACTAAGCGATGATAATTACCATACGGCTGACTTTTGGGGCTTTGGTCTTAAGATCGACGACCGATACTACGCAGCTAGAGATGTTGAGCTTTTGAAGTTACCCAAACTAAAGCAGTTGCTGGAAGATCCAGCGATCGAAGTTGATGTGTTTGATGGTAAACAGACCTATGTAGCTCTAGAGCGTCTAGATATTGAACTAAAAAATATCAATTTTGACTTACTTTTAGTCTCATATCTGCTAAATACAAGTGATAACAGCAATGATCTGGGTAATTTAGCCAAGCGCCATGATCACTTCGATGTTTTGACTGATGAAGAAGTCTATGGAAAAGGGGCCAAGCGCAAAGTCCCAGCCGATGATACGACATATTTTGAGCATTTAGCGCATAAACTAAAAGCTATCTCAGATCTAGAAGATAAGTTGATGAAAGAGCTAGCTGAAAATGAGCAAGAAGATCTTTATTTTGAGATCGAACGCCCACTTTCTTTAGTCTTAGCGCAGATGGAGATCGCTGGGATCAAAGTCGACCGTGAACGCTTAGATATCATGCAAAGTGAATTTAAGGAACGTTTGAGTGAGTTAGAACAACAGATCTATAACGAAGCTGGTGAGAAATTCAATATCAATTCACCTAAGCAACTTGGGGTGATCTTGTTTGAAAAATTAAAATTGCCGGTCGTCAAAAAGACTAAAACAGGTTACTCAACGGCTGTAGATGTCTTAGAAAAATTACGTGGGATGTCACCGATCATCGATGATATTTTAGCTTACCGTCAATTAGCTAAATTACAATCGACCTATGTTGAAGGCTTATTAAAAGTTATCGCAGCTGATGGTAAGGTCCACACACGTTATACACAAACTTTAACGGCAACGGGTCGTTTATCATCAGTTGATCCTAATTTGCAAAACATCCCCGTTCGTTTAGAAGAAGGGCGTAAGATCCGGCAAGCTTTTGTACCAAGTCATCCAGATTGGGAGATCTTTGCTTCTGACTATTCTCAGATCGAGTTACGGGTCTTAGCCCATATTTCAAAGGATCCACATATGCAACAAGCTTTCAAGGATGATTTTGATATTCACGCTAATACTGCGATGCGTATTTTTGGACTAGACGATCCAAGTGAAGTTACGGCTAATATGCGTCGCCAAGCTAAAGCGGTCAACTTCGGGATCGTTTATGGGATCAGTGATTTTGGTTTGGCCCAAAGTATCGGAAGTACGCGTAAGCAGGCAAAAGAATTTATGGAGACGTATCTAGCCTCATTTCCTGGAGTCCATCGATACATGCAAGATATCATTGAGAGCGCGCGCCAAAAAGGCTATGTTGAAACACTTTTCCATCGTCGGCGGTATCTTCCAGATATCAAGAGCAGAAATTACAACTTGCGCTCATTTGCGGAACGGACTGCGATGAATACTCCGATCCAAGGGAGTGCAGCTGATATCATCAAAGTTGCAATGATCAATATGCAACAAGCCTTAAAAGATGCGGGCTTAGAAGCCAAGATGTTGTTACAAGTACACGATGAGTTGATCTTTGAAGCACCTAAAGCAGAGATCCCTAAATTAAAAGAGTTGGTACCAAAGATCATGGATTCGGCTGTTGAACTTTCGGTCCCATTGAAGGTCGAAAGTGCTAGTGGTAAGACGTGGTTTGAAACTAAATAATATAAGATGAGGTGAAAAAATGCCAGAGTTACCAGAAGTAGAGACAGTTCGTCGCGGTTTGGAAAAATTAGTTTTAGGCCAAAAGATCGCACGAGTCGAAGTTTTATATCCTAAGATGATCGTTGGTGATGCTGACGATTTTAGAGATAAATTAAAAGATCAAACACTTGAAAAGATCCAACGTCGGGGGAAGTATTTGCTCTTTAGATTTTCAAATGATCTTACCGTCGTCTCCCATTTGCGCATGGAAGGTAAGTTTTATGTCAAAGAAGCGATTGATCCAGTCGATAAGCACACACATGTCATCTTTTATCTAGCCGATGGCCGTCAGTTGCGCTATAACGATGTCCGTAAATTTGGGCGGATGCAATTAGTCAAAACGGGCAGTGAAGAAAAGCTGCCTGGTTTGGCCAAATTGGGGCCTGAGCCAGTAGATGAAACTTTTAAAGTTGCTGATTTTTATCAAAAGCTACAAAAAAAGAAGAAAAATATCAAGACTGCCTTACTTGATCAGACCTTGGTCACTGGGCTAGGCAATATCTATGTTGATGAGGTATTGTGGCAAAGTAAGATCCATCCTGAGACGTCATGTCAAAAATTGACCTTAGAACAAGCATCGACACTGCATGATAATATCATCACTGAATTAGCTAAAGCGATCAAAGCTGGTGGAACAACGATCAGAAGTTACACGGATGCTTTCCAAAAAACGGGCGCTTTTCAATTTGAACTAGATGTTTATGGGCGAACCAATGAGCCGTGCAAACGTTGTGGTACAAAGATCCAAAAGATCATTGTGGGACAACGGGGCACGCATTTTTGTCCGCATTGCCAGCAGGTGGTAAAATGACATATATTTTAGGCTTGACTGGCGGGATCGGAATGGGCAAAACGACGATCAGCAATTTTTTACAAACATTAGGTTTTAAGATCCTCGATGCTGATGTGATCGCCCGAAAAGTCGTTGAACCAGCGACTCCTGGTCTAGCTGAACTACAAAAAACATTTGGACCTCAGATCATCCAAACTGATCAGACTTTAGATCGGGCTAAGCTCGGTAAGATAGTCTTTAGTGATCCTAAGAAATTAGCTCAACTAGACCAGATCATGCAGCCATTGATCAGAGCTGAATATGAAAAACAGCTGACCTTAGCTGAGCAAAAAGGCTGTAAAGTAGTTGTGATCGATGCCGCTTTATTATTTGAAAATGGTTATGCAGATCATTGTGATGCAGTTATCAATGTTGAAGTTCCTAAAGCAGTCCAATTAAAACGGATCATAGAACGCGATCATTTGAGTGAAGAGGCGGCACTTGAGCGGATCACTAGTCAGATGTCTGCTGAAAAAAGGCGAAAATTGGCTACAATTACAGTAGATAGTTCGGGAACAGTTGAAGAAACGCAAGCGCAAGTGATAAAATGGCTAGAGATAAATAATTTAATCGAAAATTAGGCAGCGAGGTAAAGATTATGAAGTGTCCAAATTGTCATCAAAATGGATCACGTGTAGTGGATAGCCGTCCCGCCGACAATGGACATGCCATTCGGCGCCGGCGGGAATGTGAAAATTGTGGTTTCCGTTTTACTACATTTGAAAGAGTAGAAGCAGCGCCACTATTAGTTATTAAGAAAAATGGTGCCAGAGAAGAATTTAATCGTGAAAAAGTTTTGCGGGGTGTCATGCGAGCGGCTGAAAAACGACCCGTTGCAATGGATGAGATCCAAAATATCGTCGATCAAGTCGAAACAAAGATCCGTGCCGTCGGAGGTAATGAAGTTTCCAGCCAATTGATCGGTGAATATGTGATGGAGATCTTAGCAAATGTCGATGATATCGCCTATATCAGATTTGCTAGCGTCTATCGTGAATTTAAAGATATGGCATCTTTTGCAAAGGAATTGCAAGACTTGATGGCACGTGACAACGAAAAAAGTAAGTAGTAGGGGGATGTTAGGCGATGAGTGAAGGATTAAGGCAGATGTCGCCTAAGGATGGTTACGTTGTCAATACTAAAGCCCATATCGGTTCGACAGAGTTCAAAGTCATTTTAAAGCTCTACCAGCCGTTGATGGGCGTCAATGCTTATGGTATTTATTCACTATTAGCGACTAAAGTAGCTCAAACACCAGATCTGTTAGCGCGCCGGATGCATAAAGAGCTATTGGATATTTTGAGTTTAGGTTTACGTGACTTTTACGAAGCCCGGATCAGATTAGAAGCACTTGGACTATTGAAGACATTCGTTCAAAAAGATGAACTTGGTCAAGTGTTTATCTATGAGTTACAAGCCCCTTTGAGTGCCGAAGATTTCTTTAAAGATGATCTCTTGAGCATGCTTTTAGCCGATTCATTAGGGCAGATCCAATATGATGAGTTGAAACAAGAATTTGTCAAACCAGCTTTCACATATGCTAATGCTAAAGAGGTCACCAAGTCGCTTCTAGATGTTTTTACCGTGAAAAAAGATACGTTGCTCAAAAATTCACAGGTAAAAGCGCCAGCTAAACCGACTAAAAATTTTGTCGATTCAGTCGAAGTTGATCTTGATGTGGAATACTTAAAAGAGCTTTTAGCCCAGTCTTTTGTGCCTGCAACTGAGATCAGCCGTTCACTTGAGACCTTAAAGTCGATTGCTTTATTGTATGGTCTAAATGAACTAGAACTCGTCAAATTGCTTGAACAAGCGCTAAATGTCAAGGACGATAAAGTTGATCTTGAACTTGTCAAAAAATTAGCCACACAGCAATTTGATCGGCAATTTAAAGAGATAACCCCTAAAGAGTCTAAAGTGACTGCATCGATCGATCCGGAGGTAAGTGCGGAATTGACGCAAACTGACTTAGCACTGATCGCTGTTTCAAAACAATATCTGCCACTTGAATTTATCGAAGAACTCAAACGGCAAAAGAACAGTTTTGTGACTAATCTAGAGCGTTATACGGTCAAAAATTTGGTGGAAAAACAAGTGTTGCCAAATGCAGTGATCAATGTCTTGTTACACTATTATTTGATCGCGCAAAATAACACGATGCTAGAAGATAAAGTCGCTAATCGTTTTACTAAAGCCGCAGCAAAATTGGCAGAAAAAAAGATAACAGCTCCAGAAGAAGCCATGCTTTATATGCGTAAGGCTAACCAGAAAGCACGAAAAGAACAGCAACAAAAGCCATATTATGCGCGAAAGCAACAGATCGTACAAAAAGAAACGCTCCCTGAATGGGCAAAAGATAAAAAAGAAGGATCGAAAGCTAAGCCAACTAAAGAAGATAAACAGGTATTAAATGCCCAGATCGACGAATTATTGGCACAACTAGAACAAAGTGAATAGAAAGGTAGGTGGCTAGGATGGAAGATCTAGGTAAAAATTTGACTGAGCAGATGCAAAGAAATAATTGGAATGAGCGCTATCAAAAACTGATCACTGAGATCTTACAAGATACCGAGGTGCGTACTTTTTTGGCTGAGAACAGTCAAACTTTGACACAAGAAGATGTGATGAAAAGTGCGAGTAAACTATATGAATTTGTAACTTTAAAAAAGCAGATAGCTCAAGGTAAACAGACTTTTGCGCCAGGTTATCTACCAACACTTGCGATCAGCAATCATCGGATCGAAGTCGTGTATGTCCCTACAGCTGAACTCAAAGCTAAACGAGAACAAAAAGCCTTGGAAGCGCGCGTTAAGACGATCAATTTACCGCGTAGTGTTCGGAAAGCACAATTAAAAGATTATGAGCGCAGTGATGAACGCATGGAAGCTTTAAAAGCTGCCTTATCTTTTATCACTAGTTATACAAAAGATCCTAAAGAATTTCACAAGGGCTTGTATCTAGAAGGAAGTTTTGGTGTAGGTAAGACCTATCTTTTAGCAGCGATCGCTAACGATCTAGCTAAGAGGGGTTATCAAACGACTTTGGTGCATTTCCCATCGTTTGCAGTTGAGATCAAAAGTTCGATCGGTAAAAATCAAACGACAGAGTATATCGATAGTTTAAAAAAGGCACAAGTCTTGATGATCGATGATATCGGTGCTGATTCTTTGAGCAGTTGGCTAAGAGATGATGTTTTAGGTGTCATCTTACAATACCGGATGCAAGAAGAACTACCGACCTTTTTTAGCTCTAATCTCTCATTGGCACAGCTAGAACAGCAGTATTTGACGGTCAATAATCGTGGCGAGGCTGAACCATTGAAAGCTAAGCGCATTATGGAACGGATCAAGTTTTTGGCCGATGAGTACCATGTTGTAGGAAAAAATCGCCGAAATCCGGAATAATGACTTGAAATTGAAGAAGTTTCGTGCTTAAATAGGAATTACATTAAGTAAAAGACAAACGGCAAATCAATTCAGGGAAAGAGACCCTTGACTGCAAGTCTCTTAAAGAGGAGCTTACCACTTTTATCACGATAGCCTACTGCAAAGGTAGGACGGCTCGTTTCCGTTATCGACGATCAAGAGAGGGTCAACTGACCTTGAAATTGGGTGGAACCGCGTTAAAGACGCCCCTAGTGTTAAATGTAGCACTAGGGGCGTCTTTTATGTCTTGGTAAAAATCAAGGAGGATCATATAATGTCAGAGATCAATGTTAAGTTTCCAGATGGTGCTGTAAAACAATTTGCAGCTGGAACAACAACACAAGATATCGCAAAATCTATCAGTATCAGCTTAGCTAAGAAGTCTGTTGCAGGTAAATTTAATGGTAAATTAGTGGATTACAACGAACCTTTAAACGAAGATGGTGAGATCGAGATCATCACTAAAGATTCTGATGAAGGGATGAACGTGTTATGGCAAACAGCTGCTAATGTTTTAGCTAGTGCTTTGCATAGCCTTTATCCAGAAATGAAGTTTGGTCAAGGTGAAGCCTTAGAACACGGTTTCTTCTTTGATACAGACAATGCAAGTGGTCAAGTGGCCGAAGTTGATTTTGAAAAGATCGAACAAAAGATGCAAGAGATCATCAAGCAAAACTTACCGATCGAACGTGTTGAATATACAAAAGAAGAAGCTTTGCAATTAGTTGCTGGTGATCAATACCAGACTGAATTAGTCGAAGAGATCGCTGCCGATAACGCTGGTAAAGTCGTAGCTCATAAGTTGGGTGATTTCAATGACTTCTCATTTGGACCACAATTGGCTTCAACTGGTGCGATCAAGGTGTTCCAACTGCTTTCAGTGGCCGGTGCTTACTGGAAAGGTGCTTCAAGCAATCCAATGTTACAACGTATCTATGGGACAGCATTTTACAAGCAAAAAGATCTTGATGCTGAATTACAACGCCGTAAAGAAGCACGTGAACGTGACCACCGTGTGATCGGTAACAATTTAGATCTCTTCTTTGTTGATCCTAAAGTTGGTGCAGGTCTACCATACTGGATGCCAAATGGGGCTACGATCCGTCGTACGATCGAACGCTATATCATCGATAAAGAAGTTGCTCGTGGTTACGAACATGTTTATACACCAATTTTAGCTAACGTTGATCTTTATAAACAATCAGGTCACTGGGATCACTACCGCGAAGATATGTTTCCACCAATGGACATGGGTGATGGCGAATTACTTGAATTGCGTCCGATGAACTGCCCATCTCATATTCAAGTTTACAACCACCATATTCGTTCATATCGTGATCTTCCATTGCGGATCGCTGAACTTGGGATGATGCACCGTTACGAAAAATCAGGTGCCTTGACAGGTCTTTCTCGTGTACGTGAAATGACATTAAATGACGGGCATACTTTCGTGACACCAGATCAGATCGAAGAAGAATTCAAACGCACTTTACAATTGATGGTCGATGTCTATAATGACTTTGATATCAAAGATTATCGTTTCCGTTTGAGCTACCGTGATCCTGAAAACACACATAAGTACTATGATGATGATGAAATGTGGGAAAAATCACAACGCATGCTCAAAGCTGCGATGGATGATCTTGGCTTGGAATATTTTGAAGCTGAAGGCGAAGCTGCTTTCTACGGTCCTAAATTAGATGTTCAAACCAAGACAGCTCTCGGTGGGGAAGAAACACTTTCAACGATCCAATTGGACTTCTTGTTGCCAGAACGTTTCGACCTCAAATATACAGGGGCTGATGGTGAAGAACACCGTCCAGTTATGATCCACCGTGGGATCGTATCAACGATGGAACGTTTCACAGCCTACTTGACAGAAATGTATAAGGGTGCTTTCCCAACTTGGTTAGCTCCAAAGCAAGTTGAGATCATTCCAGTCAAGAATGAACTTCACTTAGATTATGCACGTCAATTGAGCTCAAAATTGGGTGCACATCAGATCCGTGTAAGCATCGATGATCGTAATGAAAAGATGGGTTACAAGATCCGTCAAGCTCAAGTGATGAAGACACCATATACTTTAGTTGTTGGTGACCAAGAAGTGGCTGACGGTACTGTGACCGTTCGTAAATACGGTAGTGAAAAGACTGAAACAATGACCCAAGATGAATTCAGAAATCTTATCTTACACGATATCGAGACCTACAGCCGTAAAGAAGACTAGTATAGCCCTAAAAAGGCGAACGGAAAAGATCCGTTCGCCTTTTTTGTCTACACTTTTACTTTTGGGCTTTCCATTCAAATTTGGTCAATTGATCGTTGTCAGAACTACCGATCTTATGTCCATTTTCGTAAAATTCAAGGTCAAAGTCTTTTTTATTATAGTGATGTAAAAAGGATCTTCCCAAGTCGGCGATCTTTTTAGCGATCACATCTTTTTCATGTGCTGGAGTGGTGTTAAAGCCATCAACAGTAGTGACCTTTAGTTCATCATCACCATCAAAAGTGACTTTTTGGACCATCGTGCTCCAAGCAAATTCTGTTTGACCAGCTTTGGCATATTCTTTTGCTTGCTTGAAATAATTGCTAAAAGCGGTATTGATATTTTGTTTTATGGTCTTCTTAGTTGCTTTTTTGACGACACTGTTTTTAGAACTGATCACGGTTCGATCACTGATATTTTCTAAAGTGTCTTTTTTAAAGATCAAAGAAACACTTTTTTGATCTTTGAGCGGATAAGTCCAGACACTATCTTCATATTTATCGTGTGCTGGTTTACCTAAAGTATCGATCATCTGGCGTTTGTTCATGCCAAGTTTGACCTGTTTGAAATTTTTTTTAGTCATCGTATCAGCTTGGATAGTTTGAGTCGTTGTTTGATAAGTGACAGTTTCTACAAGTCCTAAGCTCAGACAAGTCAACCCAAGCATCAGTCCATGATTTAATTTCATAACGCTCACCTCTAGCTTTTATCTTAATCCTCTTAAATAAAAGTCGCAAAGATTTTAACCTGTTTTTGTCATATTAGACAAATTGAATAGTTGAAAATCATCTCATAAGGTATTTTAGAAAAAGTTTATTGTCAATTTTGACAATTCTATGTGTGTAACAAAAAAGATGGTAGTATGTAATCTATCCATAGAGGATATGGGTAAAATATTATCAATGACTAGGGGGAATACTCATGGTTTTTACTTACTCTGATGGAACAAAAGTTGGTGAGCATGAAAAGCATTTACGTAAAGTAGGAAGTTTTTTGTTTGAAAATCCGTATATGGTTACTTTTGTATCAAAAGAAGATACCGTAGAATTTTTAAACTATGAAACAACAGAGAGAGTTTTTTTAAATGAAGGAATGATTCTGAGTACCTGTGGTCTATTAAAAACAAATAGTGCACGAGTAGAAATTCGTAATAGAGATGGGGATTTATATCGATTAGCAAGTAATAGCGAATTTAGTATTGAATATACGGTTGAAGGAATAAGACCAGTTTTTTATGGTAAAGTTCTATATGCTTCCGAAGATACTATTACCTATTCTCCAGAAAAGAATAGAGGACCTATCAAACATGATTACAAAAGAAGTGGTGGTGGAAAATATCGAACTAGCTGTTATATGTTCAACTTTGGAAAAGGAATTGTGGTTATTGACAGTTTAGGGCCGAGTGAAGATGTATATTACAATTTAAGTGGTCCATTAGCTGTATATGAATATGATGAAATGGGCAGACAGTTTACTATTTTTACAGCAGAACCTTTTCAAAAGATACGACTTAGATTTGACAACGGTAAGAAATTGCGTGAACGTTATCAAGTCTTAGAAAAGTCTCGAATTAGTAATTCTAGATTAAGTTCGCTATATCAACATTTTATTTTTCAAAATTCATGGGGATCATAAGATGGAAAAGGTAGTTAGTTATTTCAAGCTGTTATTTCAAACTTATAAGATGTTTTTTAAGGCAACTTTGACGATCGCCTTGGTCGTAGTGTTTTTGACACCATTAGAAGCTTTGGCACCGGTCTTAGGAGTACGTTCGGGACAACAGTTGATCGACAATTTGAGCTTGCAAAAACCGTATCTGTATTTTTTCATCATTTGGACACTTGCGACCTTATTGAGTCAAATTTTGCCAGTCGTAGGTACTAATTTTCAAGGGATGTTGACTGATAAGTTGACTGGCTTTATCAAGTTATCTTTGATGCGTTGTTCACAACAGTTGCGTTCGTTAGAATTGTTTGATGATAGTGATTTTTTTGATGAACTTGAGATCCTAAACGATGGTGCAAGTTGGCGACCAGTCAATTTGATCGTTTTTGGGGTCGCAATATTGCGTGAAGTGGTCACTTTAGTAGGGATGTTATGGCTTTTAGGAAAATACAATTTTTGGTTGGCTTTATTATTACTGCTAGCGTTAGTCCCTCAAACTTTAGTTGCATATCGGATCCAACAAGAAGCTTTTGAAACGATGGTGACGCGGAGCAAGCAAGCTCGTAAGTTGAATTATTTGAGTTCACTTTTATTAGAGCGAGCTGACGCAAAAGAAGTTCGATTATTTGATATGTTTTCTCCTGTGATCAAGCGCTATCAAAAATTATTTCAGCTAGCTCAAAAAAATGTCGATCGTATTCGCCGAAAGCAGATGTTGTTGGCGTTGATCTTTTTGAGCATAACGGTCGCTGTGAGTGCTGGAGGTTTTTTATGGTTCATTGTTCAGGTCAAACAGCATACACTTGGGGTCGGGAGCTTATTGTTATATATCTCAGTGATCGCCTATCTAGTCGAAGGAATGGCTCGTTTAGTCGAAGATTCGAGTTTATTATATGATTCGCTGTTGTGGGTCGAGAAATATCAGCATTTCTTAGCGTTTAAGGAAAAGCAAGTTTCAGGTACGTTGGATTTTAGTGGGGATTTTGAACGGATAAGATTTGAAAATGTTTCTTTTACTTATCCATTTTCGACTACTGAGGTTTTAAGTGATCTAAATTTTGAGATCAAAGCTGGTGAAAAGATCGCGATCGTTGGCGAAAATGGTTCAGGCAAATCGACATTGGTGAAATTATTACTGCGTTTTTATGATCCCACTAAAGGTCATATCTTGCTCGATGGGACTGATCTATGTGAATATCGCTGTGAAAGTTATCGTCAAAAACTCAGTGCAGCTTTTCAAGATTTTAGTCGTTTTAAACTAAGTGTCAAAGATAATGTATCAGCTTTAGCGCAGACATCGGATAAAAAGGTCCAAACTTGTTTGGAGCAAGTCGGCTTCGCAGAGCTAAACGATAAATTGCAACAAAATTTGAGCAAAGAGTTTGATCATGGGATCGAACTTTCTGGTGGTCAATGGCAAAAGATCGCGTTAGCACGATGTTTGCACAAAAAAAGTGTCATGTACTTCTTAGATGAACCGACGTCAGCTTTAGATGCGCGCAGTGAACAAGAGATGTACCACACTTTTTTGACTAAAGATCAACTTCAAACAGTTTTATTCGTGACTCATCGGATGTCTTCAGTGACCTTGGCTGATCGGGTATTGTTCTTACAAGCAGGGAAGATCTCTGGATTAGCTTCACATGAGCAGTTATTGCAAGATAATAAAGATTATCGCGAATTGTATGAATTACAAAAGAATGCTTATTGCTAAAAAGCAAGTCACAGAGCTCAAAGAATGAGTTTTGTTGATTGGTAACGCTATCATTTGTCCGCGTTATGCGTTGTTTAAGTCGCAAATAGCGGAGTATCGGTGGATAAATTTCGTTATGCTTAAAACAGTTAAGTCATAAGGAGGAATTTAAATGCCGATCACATATAATAAACAAAGTCGTGAGTTTCATCTCTATAATGATGAGATAAGTTATCTGATCAAGATCTTAGCCAATGAACAGTTAGGTCAATTGTATTTTGGAAAACAGATCCCCGATCGAGCTGACCACGATTATTTGGTAGAAAATAAGTATCGTCCGGTCACATCCTATGTTTTTGATGATGAATATTCGTTTTCATTAGGGAATTTAAAGCAAGAATATCCATCGTATGGAACGACTGATCCACGGCACCCTGCATTTACGCTACAACAACCAAATGGCAGTAAGATCACAGATTTTAAGTATGTCTCACATGAGATCTATGCTGGTAAAAAAGCATTAGTCGGCTTGCCGGCAACTTATGTCGAAAATAATGCAGAGGCGACGACACTTGAAGTCACCTTGTATGATGAAGTTATCGAAGTATATATGTATTTAAAATACACTATTTTTGAAAAATATGCTGCGATCGCGCGAAGTGTGAGTTTTAAAAACGTGGGTAAACATGAGCATAAACTACAATCGGCGTTGAGTTTGAACTTAGATCTGCCAGATGCTGATTATGAATGGTTACAATTTTCAGGTGCATGGGGGAGAGAAAGATACTTGCATAAATCTCCCTTAAGACCTGGGATCCAAGCGATCGACAGTACTCGTGGAGCCTCCAGTCATATGCAAAATCCATTTGTGATCTTAAAACGTCCGCATACGACCGAGGAGATGGGTGAAGCTTTAGGCATCAGTTTGGTGTATAGTGGTAATTTTTTAGCACGAGCAGAAGTCGATGAATATGCAGTAACACGTTTGCAGATCGGCTTGAACCCATTTCAGTTCAGTTGGTGTTTGAAACCAAACGAGACATTTCAAACCCCTGAAGCGGTCTTGGTGTATAGTGACGCTGGCTTAAATGATCTGAGCCAGACCTTTCAACGTTTATTTGCGACAAGGCTAGCACGTGGATACTGGCGTGAGCGCAAACGCCCGATCTTGATCAATAATTGGGAAGCAACGTATTTTGATTTTACAGAAGAAAAGTTATTGGCAATCGCAAAAAGTGCTAAAAAACTAGGGATCGAGCTATTTGTATTAGATGATGGTTGGTTTGGGAAAAGGACCAAAGAAACTGCTGGCTTAGGTGATTGGTATGTTAATCATGAGCGCTTAAAAGATGGGATCACCGGGTTAGCTAAAAAGATCCATGATATGGGCTTGATGTTTGGCTTGTGGTTTGAACCCGAAATGGTCAATAAAGACAGTGACTTGTATCGACAACATCCTGATTACATCATTGAAACTCCAAAGCGACATGCATCACACGGGCGGAAACAATATGTTTTAGATTTTTCTAGAAAAGAAGTCGTAGACAACATCTACGAACAGATGGTCAAGATTTTAGCTGAAAGTGAGATCGATTATATCAAGTGGGATATGAATCGCAATATCACAGAATGCTATTCCAAAGCATATCCAGCAGAACAACAAGGCGAGATCATGCACCGCTATATGCTTGGCGTGTATGACCTTTATGAACGTTTGATCACGCGTTTTCCTAAGATCTTATTTGAATCTTGTGCAAGTGGTGGAGGTAGATTTGATGCTGGGATGTTGTATTACGCTCCACAAGCTTGGACAAGTGATGATACCGATGCGATCGAACGGCTAAAGATCCAATATGGTACAAGTTTTGGTTATCCCCAAAGTATGATGGGAGCTCATGTCTCTGCTTCTCCAAATGAACAATTAGGGCGTACTACGCCACTAAAAATCAGAGGTGATGTTGCCTTTTTTGGTGCATTTGGTTATGAGCTTGATCTGGCTACTTTATCACCAACAGAGATGACAGAGGTCAAAAAGCAAGTCGCTTTTATGAAAAAATATCGAGAAACTTTCCAATATGGAACATTTTACCGGTTAAAGAGCCCATTTGAGGGCAACATTGTCTCTTGGATGGTAGTCTCTCATGATAAGACACAAGCTTTGGTAGGTTATTATAAGATCTTAAATGATGTCAATTGTGAATTTAGACGTTTGAAATTGCCAGGCTTAGCAGCTACTAAAAGTTATCATGTCAGCGAAGAAAATGGCGCAGATCTAGGTGATTTTACTGGTAGTGAATTGGCAAATATCGGTTTGGTCACAACTGATGCTTCAGCTGGTGAAAATCGAGAGACGACAGATTTTTATGGGAAGATATTTGTTTTAGAAGAACGAGATAATTGATATGTTAAAAGAACGAAAAAAGAGTTTGATGGCAGTTAGTGGTGTGATCTTATGCGGCCTTTGTGTTGGTATATTGCAAAAAGCTGATCTAGGGCTTGATCCATTCAGTTGCTTTGTGACTGGGATCGCCAATATCTTTGATAGTAGCTATGGTAGTTTTTACTTGGTGGTAACATTGTTGCTGTTATTAGTGGGAGCAAAGATCAAAAAAAGTTACTTTGGTCTTACTACATTAGCTAACTTATTACTGACAGGCTTTATCGCAGATTTTGCAGTAGCTATGTTGGATCATTTGTTCATTGAGCCTACGTATCTTGTGAGGGTGGTCTTGTTATCAGTAGGATTGATACTGATGTGTTTAGCTGCTTCGTTATATTTTACAGCGGATCTAGGTGTTTCTGCTTATGATGCGTTAGCGTTGATCTTAACTAATGAGTATCGATTGGCATCGTTTAAGTGGTGTCGGATATTTACCGATGGGTCATGTGTTGTGATCGGTGTATTATTAGACGCTACAGTGGGGATCGGTACACTACTGACAGCCTTTTTCATGGGGCCTTTGATCCAATTATTCAACGTAAAGATCTCACGCCCACTATTGGGATAAATAAAGAGAGTTAATAGTCTTAACTAGACATTAACTCTCTTTGTTGTTGTTTGAAATTACTTGGTGTTAGACCATAAGTTTGTTTGAAAGCACGTGTCAGTGAATCAGGACGTTCATAGCCACAAGCTTGGGCGATCTGTAGTAATGAAAGATCAGTTGATTCGATGAGATGGCGTGCTTGCGTTATTCGATAATTTTTTAGATACGCTTGGATCGTCATGCCAGTTGCACGCTTGAACCTTTTTCCTAAGTAGCTACGATCAAGTCCGATCTGGTCAGCTAAAAAATTTGCTGAGACTTGTGGGAAACTTTGTGATATCAAATAGATGGCTTGTTCAACGTATGGATCCAACGTATGTGTCGGTATTTTAGAAATAACAGTCTTAGCAGTGGAAATAATACTCAAATATTCTAAGAGATAACTGAGATCTAGCAATTTTTGCGTGTTTGAAGTTTCTTTTTGTGTAAGCAAAAGATTGCTCAAAGTGAGCAAGCGTTTAGCATTAGGCAAGCTAAAGATCGGATCATGTTGATTTATCGGAAGCTGTTGCATCAGTTGATCAGCGAAACTTCCTGCAAATCCGATCCAAATATAAGACCAGGGTGTATTTTTATCGGCGATGTAGGTAGTCTCTTGACCAGGCTCGATCAAAAAACCTTGCCCGGCGTGTAAGCGATAAGTCAGCTGTTCAGTTTGAAAAGTACCTAAACCAGCTAAGATATAATGAATGAGATAGTAATTTCTGACTGCAGGACCGTATTTATGGGAGCTCAAAGTATCCGAACGTCCAACGCTCAACAGGCGTAATTGATCATTTTTTGGAGGGATAAAATTCATTGTTACTGCTTTTTCCATATGAACACCTACTAAAAAGTTACTATGATCAGCTATAGTCAAATATCAGGGAGATATCTTTTTGCATCATCCAAGACTTGAGCTAAGGTGATCTTCTTTAATTCATTTTCCATTGCTTGTTGAACACGAAGCAATTTGTCATCTAAGATATTATGGATATTTTTACCTACAGGACAAGCGGGATTTGGTGAATCGTGGAAGCTAAATAAAGCTCCATTTTTAACACTATCGACCGCTTGATAGACGTCAAATAAGCTGAGTTGCTCGTATGGTTTGGTGATCGATGCCCCACCTTGTCCGCGCTTGACTGTGATGAGATCAGCTTTTTTGAGCTGGGATAAGATATTGCGGATGATCACAGGGTTGACCTGGATACTTTTGGCTAAAACATCACTAGTTACTTTTTCTTTTGGACTAGCAGTAGCGATATAAGTCAAGATGTGCATAGCGATCGTAAAACGGCTTGAGATCTGCATGAATATCACCTCTTTAAATATAACTTCAATATAGTCAACTATACTTTGTGGGAGTTGTGATGTCAATGGTTACAACATTACAGTCAATAATTATGTTATAATAAGATTAGAATTGGATGCGTTATCACGATGAGGAGAAAACTATGAAAACTGAAAATGATATCTTATATAATGTGATCGGTTATATCATTTGTGATCTATTTTTGTTTTGGTATTTACCTAATGATACCTGGCTTGAGATCGGGATAAACATAGTTATAATAGTTGTGGCGATGTTTGGTGTATATGCGATCTTAGATGTTATTTTAAAATGCCTGCGAGGTAGGGAAAATTAAGTGAGCTAGGTGCTTGTCAGAAGCGCCTTTTTTGATTGACAACGAAAAATATATTAAATATACTTTAGAAAAAAATGAAATGATCTTCTAAAGGAAGTGAGTAACATGAAAGAAAATTTACGTGAATTTGCGTTAAAACATTTGCCTGACTATTTTGAGCTGTTGCGTTTGCGTTCGATCTCAGCTCAGCAAAGAGATATTCCTGAGACGGCAGAGTATCTGGTGAAAATTTTTAACGAGTTAGGGGCAACTCGAGTGGAGAAATTAGGGAGCACAGAGCACGCACCAGCTATTTTTGCTGAATTTGCTGGTAATGATCCGACAAAAACGATCTTGTTTTATCAGCACTATGATGTTCAGCCACCAGAGCCTTTGGAAAAATGGGAAAGTGATCCTTTTGAACCGACGATCAGAGATGAAAAACTTTATGCCAGAGGAGCTTCCGATAATAAAGGAGAGCTCATTTCACGTCTAGTTTTAGTGGAGTATTTTAAAGCAAACGGTGGTCTGCCTGTCAATGTGAAGTTTTTTGTCGAAGGTGAAGAAGAGATCGGCAGTCCGCATGTAGCGCAGATAGTTCAGGAAAATAGAGAAAAATTAGCTGCTGATGCTTGTATCTGGGAAGGCGGTGGTAAAAACTACGTCGACAATTACCAGATCGTCGGTGGGATGCGAGGGATCACCGTCTTTGATGTTGAAACGACAACAGCTGATATCGATCTACATTCATCGTTAGCTTCATATGCAGAAAATGCTGCTTGGCGCTTAGTTCGTGGCTTAGCTACTTTACGTGATGATACCGGCAAAGTTTTAGTCGAAGGCTTTTATGATGATGTCGAACCGTTGAGCAAGGCAGAAGAAGAAGCGGTTTTTGCCTATGATTTTGACTTAGATGTGGCGATCAGTCGGGCAGGTTTGAGGCGGACCGTCAAAGCTGAGCACAAATTAGCTTTAGTCAATGAACCAACGATGACGATCAATGGTTTGACCGCTGGCTACCAAGGTAAGGGTGTCAAAACGGTAATCCCTCATATGGCTTCGGCAAAATTAGATTGTCGATTGACGCCTTCACAAGATCCTAAAAAGATCGCACAGTTGATCCAAGTACATTTAGATAAAAATGGCTTTTCTGATCTGAAAGTCAAATATCGTTTAGGTGAAAATGGCTATCGTTCACCGATGAGCGATCCATTCATCCAATTAGTCCTTGCTAAGGCCAAAGAGTACTATGGAAAACAGACCAAATATCTCCCCAATTCAGCTGGTGGTGGTCCAGCTGAGGTCTTTGGTAATGAACTGAATTTGCCGATCGTGATCTTAGGGGTCTCTTATGCCGGAAGCCAAGTGCACAGTCCCAATGAGCATATTCGGCTCCAAGATTTTGGGGATGGAACTCAACTTTTAGGGGATATTTTGGTAGAATTTGGTAAAAATTAAATTATTTTTTGAGCTAAATGGTTTATTTGCGACAAAATAAGATTTTTGTCGCTTTTTTAAGTGTCTTTATCTGTATTTTTGTCTCAAGAGAACTATAATGGAGGTGAAATTTGATAGATGGGGTGATAGGATATGTTAAAAAGTAAAGCAGTTATGGTCGGTGCTGGGATCGCAAATATGGCAGCGGCTGTTTATTTGATCCAAGAAGGACATTGGAAAGGCGAAGACATTACCTTCTATGCCCTCGATCTACATGGAGCAAATGATGGTGCAGCAGCTTCTGTTGCCGCCGAACAATATTGGAATAAGAACCATCCAATGGAAAACACCAAAGGCTATGTTGCACGTGGTGGTCGGATGTTGAATTATCGGACGTATGTTGATCTGATGGATCTGTTAGATCGGATCCCTTCAGTAACAGAGCCTGGTATGACGGCGGCTGAAGATACGCGTGATTTTGATAGCAAGCACCGAACATTTGATAAAGCACGGTTGATGCAAGGTGGTAAAGGGATCATTGATGGTCACAAACTAGGCCTGAATAATTTAGACCGCATGCTGTTGACCCGTTTGATCATGTTGCCTGATGATAAGGAAGAAGAATTGGACAATGTTTCGATCGCAGAATACTTTAAAGATGATCCACATATGTTCCAAACGAATTTCTGGTACATGTGGGAAACGACATTTGCCTTTCGTGTCGAATCATCGGCACAAGAATTACGGCGTTATATGCACCAAATGATCTATGAATTTACTCAGATCGAACACTTAGTTGGGGTCAATCGGACACGCTATAATCAATTTGAAAGCATCATGTTGCCTTTGATCAAGTACCTCGAAGGACAAGGATGCAAGTTTGTAATGAACAGTCGGGTCGAAGCTTTTGATTTCAAAGAGACTTCGATGCAAGATGAGATCACTGTTACTGGTTTAGAGATCTTAGATACAGCTACAAACGAAAAGAAGCATGTTGCGATCGATAGTGATACAGCTGTCTTCTTTACAAATGGATCGATCACTGATTCAGCAAGTCTAGGTGACTTCAACACGCCAGCACCAGAAAATATGGACTATGGTGCAGCTTCATCATTGTGGAAACAAGCAACTGAGCATTTTTATAACTTAGGTAATCCAGATAAGTTCTTTGCTGATCGTAATGCTTCTGAGTGGGTCAGTTTTACTTTAACGACTAAAGATCACTTATTATTAAATGAGATCACCCGGATCACGACCCAATTACCAGGGAATGCGCTCAATTCATTTCTATCGACTGAACCGATCACACCTCTAGGACAAGAAGACGTCAACATGTCGATCGTCGTTCATCACCAACCACACTTCACGACGCAAAAACCAAACGAAACTGTTTTGTGGGGCTATTTCCTCTATCCAAGACGGAGAGGTGAATTTGTCGATAAGCAATATATCAAGATGACTGGTAAAGAGATGTTGCAAGAATTGCTCGGGCAACTTTCTAAAGTCGATCCCGGTCCTGTCAATATCAAAGAAAAAGAAGCAGCGATCATGGATAGTGTGGTAAATTGTATCCCAGTTTATATGCCATATGCTTCTGCTTTGTTCAATAATCGGGCTAAGAGCGATCGGCCAGAAGTCATCCCAGAACATTCGACAAATCTGGCCTTTACGGGTGAATTTGTGGAACAACCATATCAGATGGTCTTTACTGAACAAAGTGCTGTTCGTTCCGGTGAGATCGCCGCTTTCCACTTTGCGGGCGTACCGATGAGCAAATTGGTCAAAACACCACGTTATGATAAAGATCCACGTGTCTTGATGCGGGCAGCTAAACGGATGTTTGAATAAGCTTAGCGCCTAGTAAATAATAAAAGAGCACCATGATGAAGATACATCAGGGTGCTCTTTTTTGCTCTGCATATGGCATGGACTGTATTTCAAAAAGTCGGGATCATTGTAGCACTAGCATTTTTAATGGTTTTATCCGTTAGTGTGATGTTAGACGTTTTTTGGCTGAAGCGATCGGCGATTATGCTATATCCATTGCGCTGGATCTTGGATAGAAGAAATACTGGATCTATTTATAAAAAAGATAAGATATTTAGGTAAATTAGTGCAATATAAAAAACAGAAAATATATTACGTAAATAAATTTAAAATCGTAGCCAATGTGGTTACGACTGTTGTTTAAGCCTATTTGCTAGTAATTCAAAAAGAAAAGGGTTACAATATAATTGATCTAGACCAATAGGAGGCGTGTTTTTGAGATCTAGAAAAGAAGAAGTATTAGAAATATTAATTAAAAACCATAATAAATTTACCGCAAAAGAATTGGCGGATGAATTACAGATCGATCGGACCAATGTCAGTCGTTATCTCAATGAGTTGACCAAAGAAGGCGTGGTCCAAAAAATTGACGGTCGTCCCGTAAAGTTTCAAAGTACAACGGTAGTGGTCAAAAAACATATTGATTTTGATAACTTGATCGGTCGCAAAGATTCGTTAAAGAGTCAGATCCAAAAGGCTAAGGCGGCTATCTTATATCCGCCGCGAGGATTGCATACTCTTATTTTTGGTGAGACGGGGACTGGCAAGACGATGTTTGCGGAATGTATGTATCGTTTTGCGCTCACGGCACAGGTATTAACTAAAGATGCTCCGTTTATCACATTTAACTGTGCTGACTATGCGCAGAATCCACAATTACTTTACGGACATATTTTCGGGGTCAAGCGTGGAGCCTTTACGGGTGCTGAAGAGACACGCAAGGGTTTGTTAGAGCAGGCTGATGGCGGGATCTTATTTTTAGATGAGATCCACCGCTTACCCCCCGAAGGTCAAGAGATGTTGTTCACCTTTATCGATAAGGGGACTTTTCGGTCGTTAGGTGATGAGAAAGAAAAACAAGCGTCAGTTCAGATCATTGGAGCAACGACAGAGACCAGCTCGCTTTTTTTGAAGACCTTCAATCGTCGGATCCCGATGCAGATCGAATTACCTGCTTTAGCTGAGCGCTCACTTGATGAACGACTAGCGATCATCAAGGAATTTTTACAGCAAGAAGCCAATCGTTTAGTCCAAGAGATCACGATCGATCGGCGCAGTCTATTGGCGTTTTTGTTGTATCGAGCTGAGGGTAATATCGGACAGTTGAAACGTGATCTAAAATTAGTCTGTGCGAAAGCTTTCTTGCACTACCAGACAAGTGATACGAGTGAAAAACTAGCGATCACAGAAGATGATCTTCCGTTGATCGTACAAAAGGGGCTTTTACGTCTCGCTGAAGTTCGTGAAAAGGTCTTGCCACTTTTAGATAATAAGCAATTGGCCTTGACATTACGCCCTGGAAAACAAGAGGTAGTCTGGGAACAAGATCCTAATCAAAATATGGAAGTCTATGATTCGATCACCTATAAGTTAGAAAAATTGAGTCGTGAAAATCTATCTGAGATCGATCTAGGTGAATTGATCGCTAAAGATGTCGAGCGCTATTTTGAGACTTATATTGAAGAATTAGCCCACACCAATGTTTACCGTGAGATAATCTCAGATGATCTTTGGAACTTAGTCAATGAACTTTATGATCTAGCTGCTAAGAAGCTAAAGCGAAAATATGATGAAAAAGAGCGGTTCACCTTTGCGTTACACCTCAATTCGACGATCGAGCGCATTTTGAATGGGCGGTTTATCTCGCATCCTAATCTTAATGATGTCCGACGTAACTATTCCAAAGAATTTCAGCTTGCGATCGAATTTTCTGCGCGGATCGAAGAAGCTTATGATATCACGATGCCATTAGATGAGATCGGTTTTATCACGCTGTTTTTGACTAATGATAATACTATAAATGCGACTCCTACAGCTGATCAAGTGGAAGTCTTTGTGGTGATGCATGGGCGTTCCACTGCTTCTAGTATGCTCGAAACAGTCCAAGAACTTCTAGGAACGACTAAAGGCAAGGCGTTTAACATGCCGTTGACATTAAAAAGTGAAGCAATGTATCGCCAGATCAAAAAATATATTCAAGCAGACCAAGCTAGATTTTCAGCAGGGGTCATTTTGTTGACCGATATGGGGTCTCCCAATGATTTTGGTAAATTGGTCGAACATGAATTGGGAGTTCGAACAAAAGTGATCTCGATGACAAGCACGATGATCGTCTTGGAGAGTTTACGCTTAGCTATTCTAGGAAGATCGTTAGCTGAGATCTATAACAGTGTAACAGCAATGTTAAAAAATGTTGGACAACTAGAAGCTCCCCAGCTTAAAGCAAATAAAAAGAAAGCGATCATTGTGGCTTGCTTTACCGGTGAGGGTGTATCTAAGCGACTAAATGAGATCGTTTCACAAGTTGTTGATCTGAATGAATTTGAGGTCATTCAGCTACAGTCACTCGAGCGCGAAGGGTTTAAACAACGTATCGATCAGATCATGTTACACCAAGAGATCGTAGCGATCGTTGGGACGCTCAAGTTGGATTATCAAAATATTCCCTTTATCCCTGCTACCGATCTGTTTGAGCAGGGCAAGATCTTAGAATTTCAAAAACTTCTGGGAACTAAGATCAGTTTACAAGAGATGGCGACTTCATTGACTCAAGAATTTTCAAAAAATATAGATCCTAAGTTGCTTTTAGAGCTGAGTACTAAAGCGTTGCAAGCGCTGTGTCGCGATGAAGGGATCGTGATCGAAAATAATGCTTTACAGGCTTTGAGTTTGCATATCGCTTTTTTGGTCGACAAGTTAAAGAAAAATGAGCCACGCCCCTTATTTAAAGATGTCACATTTTATCGTCAAAAACAACGTCGATTATTTGAACAGGTAACTTCACACTTGAAAGTTTTGGAAGAGACTTTTGCTGTTTATTTTGATGAAAATGATATCGCATACATTGTAAAGACGATCGCAGATGATCGGCTCGATCTAAAGTTACACAGTGTGTAGATCTAAGTTTTTTGTGTGTAACGCAAAAAGCCTATCATATCGCGCTTTTTTAACATAAAAAGTTGGCACAGAAATTGCTATATATAAAGTGTACAGTAAAAAATTTATGAGAGGTGTTTAAAATGAAAAGAATCATGTTAGTTTGTGCAGCGGGAATGAGTACGAGTTTGTTAGTGACGAAGATGCAAGCAGCGGCAAAAGAAAAAGACCTGGAAGCTGAGATCTTTGCGGTTTCAGCTACTGAAGCTGACGAACGCTTAGCCGATACTAATGCCCCCGTTGATGTCTTATTGTTAGGACCACAAGTGCGGTATATGCAAAATGAATTTGAAAATAAATTAACGATCCCAGTTGCTGTTATCGACATGCGTGATTACGGGACGATGAATGGAGAAGCTGTTTTAAAGACTGCGCTTGGACTGATGGAATAGGGGGAGCATAGATGGAAATGCAATTAGAAACGCTGATGGGCTTGATCATTAATGCTGGCAATGCTAAAAGTGATGCGATGGAAGCGATCCAAGCAGCTAAGGCAAATGACTTTTCAAAAGCCAAAGAAAAATTAGCTGCAGCTGATCAAGCTTTATTAAAAGCACACCATTCACAAACAGAATTATTAAAAGATGAAGCTAGTGGTAAGGAGATGACGGTCACATTGCTTACGGTCCACAGCCAGGATCATTTGATGACAGCGATCACTTTTAATGATCTGGCCAAAGAGATCGTTGAAGTCTATCAGCATTTGGCAGCTAAAGAAGGTGATGGAAAGTGAAATTAGCGCGCGATCAAGCTACTTTGGCTAAGATCACAGCTTTGATCGAGTATGCTTTTCAAAAGAAACATTCACTCAATACTGATCCAGTGTTTTTGGCTCGGTATGAACATGCGGATGCCTATGGAGCGTACCAAGCTGATGAATTGGCAAATTTGGTCATGGCAAATCAGTTTGAGGTCCAGTGTTTTTCTAAAAGTCTCAAAATGGCAGGTGTGGGTTATGTGGCGAGCTATCCTGAGTATCGCGGTCAAGGTACGATCGCTAAGCTTATGGGTGAACTTTTGTGCGACCTATATGAAAATGGAGTAGCTATTTCTCAGCTGGCACCATTTTCAGAAAAATTTTATCGTCAGTTTGGCTATGAAAATACGAGCCAAAAGAAGAACTATCAGATCCCCGCAACTGCTTTTGCTCATTTCAAAAGTGAGCGCCAGGGTTTTGTCAAACGTGGAACTTGGCAGCAACTTGGAAAGTCGATCAAGGATATCTATCAAAGCTTGCTACCAGGACAAAGCGGGACCTTGATCCGTGAAAATTGGTGGTGGGAACGCTTGGCTGCATATTACCCCGATCGATTTTATGCGGTAGCATTTGACGATGAAAAAAGAGCTGTGGGTTATCTTATTTATCGTATGCAGGGGGAGACCCTAGTCTTAGATGAGCTGGCATATCAAAACGACTTTGCTGTGCGGAAATTGTTGACTTATGTAAAAGCGCATACATCGTCGTTTGAAAAGGTCATTTATTCTGGTCCAGTACAAGCACTACTTGAAAACTACTTTGGTGAGCAACAAGAACTTTTGACCACGCTAAGACCATATATGATGAGCAGGATCATCGATATCAAGCAAGTCTTGCAGGCTCTACCGTTACAGCAAAAAGTGATCGTTGAAGTGACAGAAGATAGCTATTGTCCATGGAACGTGGGAAGCTGGCTGATCGATCAAAGAACATGTCAAAAAGTCAAATGTACTGGTGATGTGCAGGGCTCGATACAGAGCCTGAGTGAGTTGCTGTTAGGGGGCTTGACCTTAGCTGAAGCTGTTTTTTTAGGAAAAGTAAATGTGACAAAGCAATTTGCCAGTGATCCTTTTCCTAAAGGGCAACAAAGTTTTTATGATTATTTTTAAAGCAATTATTAAAAGAAATGAGAGGGATTTCAGATGGATAAATTCATTAATTTCATGGAAAAACATTTCATTCCATATGCATCAAAGATCGGTAATCAAAGACATTTGATCGCGATCCGGGATGCGTTTACAGTTACGATGCCATTGATGATCTTGGGTGCTTTAGCGGTAATGATCAATAATTTACCGATCCCAGCATTCCAAAACTTCATGAAGAGCATTTTTGGTGGATCATGGACCGGTTTTGGAGCCGCTGTTTGGAACGGGACCTTTGGAGTCTTGTCAGTCTTTATCGCCTTTTTGGTCGCTTATAATTTGGCTAAGGGCTACGGCAAAGATCCGATCGGTGCTGGCGTTGTCTCAGTTGCATCATTTTTCACATTAGGTGCTGCTACAAGCGGGATGAACTCATCTGGTCTGTTTATCGCCTTGCTTGTCGGGATCGCTGTTGCTGAGATCTTTACCCGTTTAGTTGGTAATAAAAAATTGATCATCAAAATGCCTGATGGAGTACCACCGGCTGTTGCAACTTCATTTGCTTCACTCTTTCCAGCCATGATCACGATCGCACTCTTTGGATTGATCGCAGCGATCGTAGCTGCCTTTGGGGTAAAAGATATGTTTGCTGCTTTCTATGCAGCTGTTCAAGAACCATTTATGGGGTTGGCTAATTCTTATGGTTCAGCCTTGTTTATCGCTTTTATCACCCCATTCTTGTGGTTCTTTGGGCTACATGGTGCCAATATGATCGATCCTTTTATGCAAGCGATCAATGCGCCAGCGATCGCAGCCAACGCCGATGCCTTAGCTGCTGGGAAAACTGCACCTTATATCGTAAATAAACCTTTTATCGATTCATTTGTAAATATGGGTGGTACTGGGGTAACGATCGGGTTGATCATTGCGATCTATTTAGTTGGACGTAAAAATAAACCATACATGGTGGTCAATAACTTGGCTGCGGCACCAGGGATCTTTAATATCAATGAGCCTTTGATGTTTGGTTTGCCACTGGTCTTGAATCCGATCATGTTCATTCCATTTATTTTGACACCAATGGTCTGCGTTACAACAGCTTATTTTGCAACAAGTTTTGGTTGGGTCCCAGTGGCTACGGTAATGCCACCTTGGGTCACACCACCGATCATCGGCGGTTTCTTGGCAACACAAAGTTTTACGGGCGGTCTTTTGGCAGCGGTCAACTTGGTGATCGCAGTCTTGATCTATATGCCATTTGTATCATTAGCAACACGTCAAGAACAAAAGAAAGTCAAAGCAGCTGAAGCTAAAGCTTAAGAAAAGAGGCAAAAACTTGAAACGTGAAATCGGAATTTCGGTCTATCCAGACCACAGTGATCCTAAAAAAGACCGTGAATATATCAAAAAGGCCGCTGAATTAGGCTATACGCGGATCTTTATGAGTATGCTCGAAGTAAAGGATAAAGCAAAGGCCAGCCAAAAGTTCAGTGAGATCATAGGGTATGCTAAAGACAAGGGCTTTGAAGTGATCTTAGATATTGCGCCAGCGATCTTTGATAAATTAGGCATTTCATACGATGATCTGAGCTTTTTTGCCAAATTAGGTGCTGATGGGATCAGACTAGATGAAGGATTTGATGGCAATAAAGAAGCAATGCTGAGTTATAACCCTGAAGGTCTAGCGATCGAGTTGAATATGAGCAATAATGTAGCGTATTTGGAAAATATCTTGTCATATGAAGCTAATGAACCCTTTATTTATGGATGTCATAATTTCTATCCGCAGGAAGGTTCGGCTTTGCCATATGATTTCTTTGTCAGTTGCAGTCAACGTTTCAAGCGTCATGGGATCAAAACTGCAGCTTTTGTGACAAGCCAAAGTGCTAAAGTGGGGCCGTGGGATGTCAATGATGGATTACCTACGCTTGAGATGCACCGCCACTTACCACTTGATCTGCAAGCACGTCACATGTTTGCTACGGGTCTGATCGATGTGGTGATCATCGGTAATGCCTATGCTTCAGATGAAGAATTAGAAGCACTAGCAGCGATCGATCGGTATAAATTGAGTTTAGGGATCGAATTTGTCGCCAATGCAACTGAGCTTGAGAAAAAGATCGTGACTGATCCCAAGCATTTTCGCCGTGGAGATATCACTGCCCAAGCGATCCGCTCGACGATGGTGCGGGTAAAATACGCCGATGAGCCTAATCCTGCGCATGATAACATGAGAGAATTTCAAGTAGGTGATGTTGTAGTTGGAAATGATGGCTTTGGTAAATATAAAAATGAGTTGCAGATCGTTTTAGAACCACATCAAGATCCACGTAAGAATCTCGTAGGTAAGATCTTGCCAGAAGAATTGATATTACTTGATTTTGTCAAGCCTTGGACTAAATTTTGTTTTGTTCCCAAAAACTGAGCGTTTGAGGTGCAAGTGATCGATAAACTATGTGTGAAATAGCTGGGAAGTAATAAAAATTTAAAATATCTATAATATATTTATTGCCGTAGCTGATCTAGCTGCGGCTTTTTTAAAAAAGGCGTCATTTTCAACTTTTGACGCCTAATGATTCACCCCATATTATACATAATAAAGCTAGTCAAAATCAATTTTATCTAGGATGTTTTCACGGGTAGTTTGATCGATCCCTAGATAATGTAAAGTTGATTGTTGGCTACTATGATTTAATAATTGCATAACAAAACCGATATCAAAGTTAGTTTGTTGGTAGACAAAATACGCACCTGTTTTCCGCATTGTATGTGTACCTAAGTAATCGATACCTAAGAGATCGCCTGTTTTAGCCATGATCTTATAGTATTGTTTACGTGTCAAATGTTTGGCTGGGTCAGTAAAAGATGGGAAAAGCCAGACTGATTCGATCTGTTGGTCTTTTAACCAGAGGCGATAATCTTTAAGATCTTGTGTTACTGGCTTTAAATAAATAGTATTTGGCTTATTAGTTTTCTGATCATAGATATGAGTTCTCATCTTTACTTGTCCATTTTTGTTATAAACATCTGAATATTTTAGTGATAAAACATCACTTACTCGTAATAATGTAGCTTTACCTACTTGAAAAATAGTATAGTTACGACGCCCTGCTCGGAAATGCTCAAGTAGGGTCTTTTTTACTTGAGAAAGTACGATTTTATTTTTGATCGGTTGTACAGTATAGAATTTGTGTTCCATAGCTCAGTCCCCCTCATTCATAGGATTTAGATAGTTATCGTACCATTTTTATAACCATTAGTTGAAAATGACGCCTGTAATAAGTATTAAATGATGATCTAAAAGTGATGGAGGAACTTAAGTGGATGATTTTTATGAGAGAAATAGTATACGAGAAAAATTCCCGAAGATCTTAGATATTTTATTACTAGATAGAACTAGATCAACTACTAGATCTCATCAAAATATAATTTGGGCAAATAGTAATTATCGAAGTAAAGGTAAAGCATATTCTCAAACTTCTCAGATAAAATCGAGTCTAATAACGGGAAAAATGAAAGACGTTATTAGATCAAGAGCATTTAAATCAAAAGATATTCAAAAAGCTAGGACAAAGCAAAAGGCTGAGGTTTTTACACCTACTTGGGTGATCAAACAACAGATCGATGAAGTAAGTACTGCTCAGCGAGATGATCTAGATAGTCATATAAAAATAAAGTGGTTAGAAATAGCTTGTGGTGAAGCGCCTTATATCACTACTAGATATGATATGAAAACAGGAAAATTTATTGAAGTATCTAAACGAGTAGGTGTCTTAGATCGAAAACTGAAGATGGTAAATGAAAAGATAGCTGGATTTTTAGCTTGGCAAAATGCTGTTGAATTGGCATATAAAACGATTTATGGCTTTGAGTGGAATGGTGATTCATTGCTACTTGCTCGTGAAAATTTACTGTATACATATATCGAAAATTATGTATTTAAGTGGCAAGTTTATCCTGATGAAAAATCTCTTGAGAAGATAGCAGTCATTATCAGCTATAACATCTTTCAAATGGATGGTCTGAAATATATTATTCCACTTTCTGAAAAGAAAGAAAAAATTCACAGTGGTCAGCTATCATTATTCGATGATCCAGAGCCAACACAATGGATCATTAAAAAAGGGATCAGGGTAAAAGTTATGAACTGGGAAAAAAATAAAATGGAATTTTTTGATAAAGGGATCGGTGAATAAGATGGACAAGACAAAAGTGCAAACGACAAAGACGATATATCCACAAATTTACGCTTATATTTTACCTGAGATCAAACGTAAACGAGGATGGATAAAAATCGGGTACACTGAAAAGAAAAATGTAGATGAGAGAATACAAGAACAAACCAAGACAGCAGATGTGGAATATCAAAAACTTTGGTCAGCTCCTGCAAAATTCAATCAAAAAGATAGGTGGTTCAAAGACCATCAATTTCATGCATATTTAGAAAAATATAAGCATATAAGAAAACAAACTGGACATGAATGGTTTTATTACAACGGGACCCCGACTAGATCTTGGGAAGATTACAAAGATTACATCGATCTGGATCTTGAACAAGCAAAAGAAGAATTAACATACACTCTTAGGTCTGAGCAAAAAAGAGCCGTTGAAAAGACATTAAAATATGCAAAAGAGCATCCACAAGGAGAATTTTTGTGGAATGCTAAACCAAGATTTGGAAAGACATTGACCACATATGATCTGGCTTTGAGATTAAAAGCAAAGACTGTTTTAGTGGTGACCAATCGACCGGCGATAGCAACGTCATGGTTTGATGATTTTGAAAGATTTATTGCCTGGCAGACAGATTATAAATTTATTTCCAACTCAAGTAGTTTAAAACATCGAGCGATCATGAGTAGAGAGGACTATCTTGCTAGTTTGGGGGATGAAAAAGGCGCTCAGATAACATTTGTTTCCCTTCAGGATCTAAAAGGGGCTAAAAGTTTTGGGGGTGTCCATGAAAAACTTGATTGGATCGCAGATCTAAAATGGGATATGTTAGTGATAGATGAAAGTCATGAAGGCATTGCTACGTTAAAAACAGATATTGCTTTTGATAATATCAAGCGCAAGTTCACGTTGTATTTGTCAGGGACTCCTTTTAAGGCACTCGCATCTGGAAAGTTTAAAGACGATCAGATCTACAATTGGACATATGCCGATGAACAAAAAGCAAAAGCAAACTGGCAAGATGTTGAGCAAAATAATCCATATTCAGATCTGCCTCGGCTGAATCTTTTTTCATATCAAATGAGCCCGATGATCACAGAAAAAATTGAGCAAGGGGCACAAATAGATGGTAAAAATATGGATTATGCTTTTGATTTAAATGAGTTCTTTGCAACTAAAGATAATGGAGATCTTGTCTATAAAAAACAAGTGCTGAAATGGTTAGATACTCTGGCAAAAAACGAAAAGTACCCATTTTCAACGCCTGAATTGCGGACCGAGTTAAAGCACACATTTTGGATCTTGGATCGGGTAGCGAGTGCTAAAGCTTTAATGAAACTACTAAAAAAGCATGAAGTATTTAAAGATTATAAGATCGTTTTGGCAGCTGGTGATGGTAAAGTGACAGACGACCAAAAAATAAATGAGAGCTCCTTAACTAGGGTAAAAGAAGCTATTCGTAAAAATGATAAAACGATCACATTATCAGTGGGACAATTAACAACTGGGATAACTGTACCAGAGTGGACTGCTGTATTGATGCTCTCGAATATGAGATCACCTAGTCTTTATATGCAGGCCGCTTTTAGGGCACAAAATGCGTGGCGTTACGAAGAAAATGGTTTGTCCAAACGTAAAGAAAATGCCTATGTCTTTGATTTTTCACCAGAACGTACGTTGATGATCTATGATGAATTTGCTAACAACTTATCTAATAGATCATCTGAGGTTTTAGATGTTGATAAACGCCAAAGGAAGATCAGACAATTATTGAATTTCTTTCCTGTGATCGCTGAAGATAGTACAGGTAAGATGACAGAACTCGATGCAAAACAGGTGCTGACGATGCCTAAAGTACTGAAAGCAAAAGAAGTTGTAAAACGAGGCTTTATGTCCAATTTCTTGTTTAAAAATATATCGGGTATTTTTTCTTCCCCAGAGGCTAAAGAGATCTTAGAAGACCTAAATCCACTACCTAAAAATAAAAATGTTCCTCAAAATAATCGTGTAAAAGTCGACACAAAAGAAATTGAGTTGGATGAAAATGGAGCAGTAAAGATTCGTCCGGAGATAGTCATTGGTGAAAATAAAGCACACTTTGGAGAAAAGGTATATAAAGAAATGGAAGAAGAGATCGAGAATTCGGAAAGTGCCAAACTCCAAACGTTAGCTAGTCAGATATTTAAAAAGCGTACATTAGAAGCAACTAAAGCTCTAGCAAAAGAAAAGGGATTGACGACTAAACAAGCAGAGAAGATCACAAACTTAGGAGCTAAAGCAGTGGCGCGTGAGGTAGAAGAGATCCAAATAAAAAATAATATCAGAAAAAATAAGGTGAAAAAAGAATTTGAATTACGCAAAGCTGAGGCACAGCTGGATAGCAAAGCCTTGCAAAAGATCGAAGAGCAGTTACAACAAAAAATTCAAAAAGTAGAAAGCGAAGTTGTTACACAAGTTAAAGAGACTTTACAAAAGTATACGCTAAATTCTACTGAGAAGATCATGCAAAAGGTGCAAAAAAAAGATAAACAGCAAGTAGAAGACGATGTGCGCTCACGTTTGCGCGGTTTTGCTAGAACGATCCCTTCATTTTTGATGGCTTATGGGACAGAGAATACCACATTAGCTAATTTTGATAAAAATATCTCAGATACAGTATTCAAGGAAGTGACAGGGATCTCACTTGAACAATTTAGAGTATTACGGGATAAGTATCGCTTTTTTGACGAAATCGTGTTTGATGAGTCGATCCAAGCTTTTTTAGCTAAGAGAAAGGAGTTAGCTAACTACTTTGATGAAAATTTAAAGGAAGATATCTTTAGCTATATTCCCCCACAAAAGACTAATCAGATCTTTACGCCAAAAGAGACAGTCAAACTGATGGTAGCTGAATTGCAAAAAGAAGAGCCAAACATTTTTAGTGATCCTGATAAAACATTTGCGGATCTATATATGAAATCTGGGTCATATATTACTGAGATCGTCAAACGCTTATATATTGGGTTGGCAGATGTAATACCAGATCAAAACAAGCGGATCAAGCATATCTTAGAAGAGCAAGTTTATGGTTTTGCTCCAACGGAGATCATTTATCGGATAGCTCACAATTATATCTTTGGTTTTTATGATGAAGTTGATAAGATCGATGATTCACATATCGTTTTACTAGATACGACTTCATTTGCTTGCAATGAAGCTAGCGGTAGTTTAGCTGAAAAATGTGATGAATTATTTGGAGGAAGTAAAGATGAAATTTGATATAGTTATTGGAAATCCGCCTTATCAAGAAAATGACAATGGAAAGCGCGATGATGGAGCAGCTAATGCATCTGCAAGCCCGATATATAACCATTTCTTTTATTTAGCAAGAGAAGTGGCACTAAAAAAAGTGAATCTTATTTTTCCAGCAAGATGGCTCAATGGGGCAGGAAAAGGCTTAGGTGATTTTAGGCGAGATATGTTACAAGATCAACATATTAGATCCATGTCAGTATTTAAAAATGCAAGTATGTTATTTCCAAATACCGATATAAAAGGTGGAGTCTTGTATTTGACTTATGACAAAGAATATATCGGACCTGCCGATATCAGTGTTATCGATCATGACAAACAGCGATACGAGTTTAAGAGTTATTTAAATTCGGCTGGTTCAGGCGTATTTATTCCTTATGGTGAATTGGTAAGCATTTTTGAAAAGGTCTCGAAAGTAGCAGATATAGATAAAAATAACATTCAATCTATAACTTCAGGATTAAAACCATATGGATTAAGAACAGATTTTTTTAAAGATCCATATAAATATAATCTCCCACCAATTTTTGGTACACCACAAAGCGCAGATGATATTGAAATTATAGGTTTGGATAGAATGAAAAGGATGAGTAGATATATATCAAAAGATTATCCACTTCCTAAAGGTAAAGAAACTATTGCTGAGTGGAAAGTATTTGGACCGTACGCCTATGGTTCAGGAGAATTTGGCGAATGCGTATCAGAGTTACTTATAGGGAGACCTGGTCAAATTTCGACCGAAACGTTCTTAGTGTTTGGACCGTTTGATTCGGAATATGAAGCAAACGCATTTAAAAAATATTTTTATACCAAATTTTTTAGAGCATTGGTGGGAATTTTAAAAACTACTCAGCATAGTACTACAACGTATGGCTTTGTACCACTTCAAGACTTTACCAAAAATTCAGATATAGATTGGTCGCTGAGTATTTCAAAGATCGATCAACAATTATATGAAAAATATGGACTAGATCAAGAAGAGGTCGATTTCATCGAAAGTAAGGTCAGATCTATGGAATAGTGAGCTTCTTCAGGCAAAATATCTTGGTGAAGGCTACTTGATCCTAGTTATTTTATTCTCCAGTTCAAATTTCTGATAAATTACTGACAAAGTAAAATAGTTCTATGATCAATGTTGCCTGAGGATAGGATTTTATCGCTCGTTTATCGCTAATTTATCGCTCGTAAAATGAGCGATAAACTGTTCCTTGGAGCATGAAAATATAAATACTACAGTAACTGCTAAACTGATCCAAAAGTCAATAGCAACAGCACGCAAGCATTTAGCTAAATTTGTAAGTTTAGGTCTTTTAGTGGCACAAGGAAGTAATAAAAATCGCAGTTATCATAAGGTGTAGAAGTACCCAGTTCAAATTTTAGAATTTCTGATAAATTAATGTTATAGTAAATAATGTAGAAACATTCTAATTTATTTTGTCTTGGGAGGAATTTTACATGAAGTATGGAGAAACAAAGAAAGTTTTGAACCAACTTGTAGCAGATTTGAGCCAAATGTCGATGGTCATTCATCAAACACATTGGTATATGCGTGGCACCAACTTTTTGAAGTTACACCCATTGATGGATGAATTTATGGATGAGATCAATGATCAACTCGATGTGATCTCAGAACGTTTGATCATTCTTGACGGAGCCCCATATTCAACGCTTCGTGAAATGGCTGAGCATACGGGGATCAAAGATGAACCTGGGAGCTATGACAAGACGATGGCTGAACATCTAGCTAAATTACTAGAAGGTTACCGTTATCTTGAAGCTTTGTATCAAAAGGGCATCGAAGTCAGTGATCAAGAACAAGATCACAGCACACAAGATATCTTTATCGGTTTTAAGACTGATATCGAAAAGAAGATCTGGATGGTAAGTGCTGAATTAGGCAACGCACCTGAGATCGATAAATAATATACTGATCAGACACCATGTTATCGTGATAGCATGGTGTTTTTTTAGAACTATTTTGTTGCTGGTTCTAAGAAATAGTGCTACAGTTTCAGTAGAAAATAAATATAAGGTATGTGAGGAGGGATTGTTGTGGATGTTGATAACGTTGTAACAGGAAAGATATCATCAGAAGGGGAAGTGGTAATTCCTACATCTATTAGAAGATTATTGGGGTTAGATAAGGAAACTGAAATCTCTTTTGAAGTAAAAAACGATGAGATCCGTATTAAGAAATTACCAACAGCAATTGATTGGAAGGAGTTAGTCGAACAGATTCCTGTTGAGGATGTTGAAATCGATGAGGACGGGCACTATGATCAAAAAAAATCACCTGATTTTCATGATTGGATGGTTAACGGCTGATGAAACCAATGGACATCTATATTGCTAATGTTCCCTTTGATGGGAAAAGTGGTAGTAAAGTTCGACCTGCTTTGGTAATAAATGTTGGGCCAGATAGCGTAATGGTCTTTAAAATCACAAGTCAGTATAAAAATAAGTCTGAAATAATCAAGAAACTTTATTATCCGATAAAAAAATGGTATGAGGCAGGTCTTTCAAAAGAGTCCTATGTTGATACACATAAATTATATCGAATATCTAGAAGTTGGATTCTTAAACAGCAACCAATTGGAAAATTGGTAGATTCAGATGAGATAGGTTTATTTGAATTTATTAAGAGATCAAAAGACAAATAATTTACTGGACAAGATACCATGTTATCGCGATAGCATGGTGTTTTTATGTGCATAAATAAAGTTATATTTAGTGTCTGAGATTATTTAACTAAAGTCAATTCATCTTACTTGAAAACTTGGATAGAGAAGTCCAAAATAAGGTCAACATCTTGGAAGCGGGTATAATACAATGCCAGAAGAAAAGTATTATGATAAAAAAGAATTTATTCAAAAGATCGATCAGTTCGTGGATATCAAAATGTGTAAAAAGACTGAATCAGAGATAGCGATCGCCAAAAGTGACCAGAGACTAATGGAGTGTTTGCACCGGATCAGAGTAGATGGACATGTGGAAGTAGACGCTGAGAAGCAAAATTGGTTTCTCATAAATATGCTCACTCGGCTTGCCAGTGTAGGGTATAGCTATGAAGAGATCATTGAGATCATAAAGAAATCAACAAAACTTGAAACCGAGCAGATCGAAGAATACTATATGGACTATACTTATCTCACATTGAGAATAAAAGATGATATGGAAGCATTCAATAGATATCATACTGAAGAAGAGATAATAGAAAAAAGCATTATTTACTTGGATAGTAAAGCGTACAGTCGTGAAGAAATTATTGAAAAAATAGATGCAATGATGGATGTTGGTAAAAAACGAGTTGCTGATGTCTATGATTTAGTGATCCCCTGATTACAGGGATGTGGTCGTAACAAGAGTAAGTAAGAACATGAGCAAATGATCAGAAGGATATAAATATTTACTTGAAGGAAAAGTACGGTAATATTTCTAAGGGGGATGTGTTATTGCAAGACTTCGGCCTACAAAAGGTGATGTATCCAAGTGAAGCTTGCTTTTATGATCCTGAGTGGAAATTATTATTTGACGGAAAGTTGTATCAAGGTCAATAATGCATAGTGTATAATTAAAGTGTAAGCGATTGCTGTGTTTGTAATTACAAGGGGGCCTTGAATATGAAAGATAAAATGAATATTGCTATTGTAGTTGCTATTTTTGTTACACAGTATTTTTATAGTTTATTTATTGCAAAGTTGATGCCTTCTGCTGAAGTGAACTTAGTCGTCAATATTTTAGTTAGTTTGTTAGTGATCGGGAGTGTTGTTCTGGCATTTAAAGGATCAGGAAAATGGAAAGTGAGAGATACTGAATAAAAAATTGGCACTCGGACTTGGGGAGGATAGTTTATGAAGAAATACTTGGAGATCGTAGAAAATGCTGGAGTTACCTTGTTCGTTGCTTTTATTTTTGTTGGCATAATACATCTTTTGGGGATCGATTTCAATATAAAGAGATATATTTATATGGTTATAGGAACGATATTTGTTATGTCTTTAATTGATATTATTAGGATAAAGCGTTCACGATAGAACCATAGTTGTTGGCTCTTTGTCAACCACTGTATAAAGAGTAAATATTTTTAGAGAAGCTCTGTGAGAATGGCTAAAGCTGTTTTCACAGAGCTTCTTATATCTTTTGTTCAACTTAGGAGGGCATTTTATGTCTATGCTTAAAAAAGTTTAATTTTATCTAGAATAAATCTCATAAAAAATTATAGTTTTTTATATTGGGTTTAACGGTTAACTTGCAATTCGAAGATCAATTATTTTTTATAATTAGTATTAATGCTATTAATTTAAGTAAAAGTAATATATTTTTAAATTTAATTTTGGTTAAAAAGTTATTGTAAAAATCAAGTGTAAGGTTTATTATGGATTAAAAATAAATGAAAGGAGAAGTGATAGAGTGAGAGACATATTAGTTATGGCTGGAGTCGATGTCGATTTTAAACTCGATGGAACTTTTTATAACGCCGTCGATAAAGTAGATCTAACTGTCAAAGAAGGTGAGACATTAGCGATCGTGGGCGAATCGGGGTGTGGTAAAAGTACCTTAGCAACAAGTATCATGGGGCTTCACGATCAGGTGACGACCAAAGTGAGTGGAAGTATCAAATTTGAGGACAAAGAGATCTGTGGTATCACAACAAAAGAACTAGAAAAGATCAGAGGAGCACAGATCGCTATGATCTTTCAAGATCCCTTAGCTGCATTAAATCCTTTGATGCGGATCGAAGAGCAGATCAAAGAAAGCTTGGATCTACATACAAAACTTTCAGAAAAAGAAAAACAAGCACGAGTCTTTGAATTGTTGCGTAAAGTTGGGATCGAGGATGTAAAAAGGACAGCAAGACAGTATCCGCATGAACTTTCAGGTGGGATGCGCCAACGTGTCATGATCGCTATTGCAGTTGCGTGTGAGCCTAAGTTGATCATTGCTGATGAACCAACAACGGCTTTAGATGTAACTATTCAAGCACAGATATTAGATCTATTAGAGTCAATAAAAAAGGAGAAAAACTCAGGGATCATATTGATCACGCATGATCTAGGAGTGGTTGCTCAAGTAGCTGATCGGGTAGCGGTCATGTATGCTGGGCAAGTAGTCGAAAGTGGGACAGCCAGTGACATTTTCAATGCGCCAAAGCATCCCTATACACGTTCGTTACTTCGTGCAATGCCCCAAGCTAAAACGCCCACAGATGAGTTGTATGTTATCTCAGGTAATGTTCCTTCTTTAAAGAAGATAGCAACTACTGGGTGTCGATTTGCGCCAAGGATCGATCCTAAAGCAAATGTCCGTCATGAAAAAGAACCGAAATTACATGAGGTGACGCCCGGGCATTTTGTACGCTGTACTTGCTATTTGGATCTTCAATTTTAGATGAGGAAGTGATGTAAATTGGAAAAATTATTGACGATCAAAGATCTAAAAGTTTATTATCCGATCAGATCGGGGATCTTAAATAAGGTAACTGGTCATATCAAAGCAGTAGATGGGGTAGATCTCAGTATTGAACCTGGCAAAACGTATGGGATCATTGGTGAATCTGGTTCTGGCAAATCGACGATCGGAAAAACGATCGCTGGTTTAGAAAAAGCAACTTCAGGACAGATCAAATATCAAGGAGTAGATGTTTTACATAGTAGGGCGCGTAAGAAAATAAATTATAACAAGGATGTCCAAATGATCTTTCAAGATTCGCTGTCAAGCTTGAATCCTAAAAAGAAGATCAAAGATATCATCGCACAGCCGTTGAAAAATTTTGAACGGTTATCTGAACTTGAATTGAAAAAAAGGATCAAAGATATTATTGAGGTCGTCGGTTTAGATGAAGATAGTTTACATAAATATCCACACCAATTCTCTGGTGGTCAAAGACAACGGATCGATATTGCAAGGGCGATCGCGACACGACCTAAATTGATCATTGCAGATGAACCTGTTTCGGCGTTGGATCTTTCAGTTCAAGCACAAGTTTTGAATTATTTGAAAAAGATCCAACAAGAATATCAAGTGGCATATCTCTTTATCTCTCATGATCTAGGGGTCGTATATCATATGTGCGATACATTAGCGATCATGCACCGCGGGCGTTTTGTTGAAGTTGGTGAGCGTGAAGATATCTATCAAGATCCACAACATATCTATACTAAAAGATTGTTAGCCGCGATCCCGCAAGTCGATATTGCTAAACGCCAAGAAAATAAGAGCAGACGTCAACAAATAGAAGAAGAATTCCTAAAAAATATGGCTTCTGGATATGATGAAAATGGGCGCCCCTATCCGTTGAAGAGATTGAGTGCTACTCATTTAGTCGCTAAAAAAGGAGATGAGTAGATGGCAAAAACGATCATACGAAGATTACTTATCATGATCCCAGAACTTGTGATCTTGAGTATCTTGGTCTTTATGTTGGCTAAATTGATGCCAGGCGATCCGTTTACTGGCCTATTGACACCACAGACTTCAGCCGAACAGATCCATCAGTTGAAAGTGCAAGCAGGTCTTTATGATCCTTGGTATGTTCAATATTGGCATTGGATAGTCCGCATGTTTCACGGTGATCTGGGGATGAGTTATCAGTTCAAATCTCCTGTTGCTAGTCTGATCGCTGAGCGTGCGACTAATACATTATGGTTATCATTACTTACAGTCATTTTGAGTTATGCGATCGCTATTCCGTTAGGTGTTGTTGCGGGACGTTATGAAAATAGCAAGAAAGACAAATTGATCCAATTTTACAGTTTTGTGGTCTATGCGATCCCAGCTTTTGTCTTTTACTTGTTAGGAGTGTATATCTTTGGCTATAAATTACATTGGTTCCCGACTTCTGGTTCAGTCAGTGTCAATGCTGAAGAGGGGATGAGCTATCTTTTTTCGCGGATCGATCATATGATCTTGCCAGCTGTATTGATGGCATTGTTGTCGACGACGTCTATTATCCAGTATCTCAGAAGTGAGATCATCGATAATACCAATCAAGATTTTGTTAAGACTGCAAGAGCCAAAGGCGTTTCTGAGCGATCAGTTTTTTGGAAGCATATCTTGCGTAATTCATTATTACCGATCGCGGCATTTTTTGGTTACTCGATCACAGGTTTATTAGGCGGTTCGATCTTTGTCGAGACGATCTTTGGTTATCCAGGGATGGGGTTATTGTTTATGGATTCGATCGGTAGTCGTGATTATTCAGTCATAACAGCTTTAGTCATGTTGTATGGGGCATTGAACCTATTAGGGACGTTGTTGTCTGATATCGTCTTGAGTATCGTTGATCCAAGGGTCCGGATCGAATAGGAGGTGACATGATGGAGAAAAATATGGTAGCTCAAAAAGATGACTCTGCTTTTCAAATGGTCAAGCGAGAGTTTTTAAGAGATAAATGGGCATTGACGTGTTTGGTCTTATTGAGCATCGTGTTGTTGACGATCTTTGTTTGGTCGCTTTTCCTCGATCAAGATAAAGTCATGACAGTCGATATCTTGCGACAATACGAGCGTCCTGGAGTAGATGGGATGTTGTTAGGAGCTGATCAAGGCGGACGAGATGTCTTAGCGATGTTGATCTTAGGCGCAAAAAATTCGATCATGATCGGCCTAGCTGTGACGGTCTTGATGCTTGTTATTGGGATCTTGTTTGGTGTTATCGCAGGCTACTATGGTGGCATAGTTGATAATTTGATGATGCGTTTTTTGGATTTTATGATGACTTTACCGATGTTACTTTTAGTCATCGTTATCGTTTCGATCATTCCACATTATACGATGATGACTTTTGTGTTAGTCATGGGAGCATTTTATTGGGTCAGCACCGCACGTCTCATACGCTCAAAAGCGTTATCAGAAGCTAGAAAAGACTACATCAGTGCAGCTAAGACCTCGGGGACGAGCGATCTTAGGATCATTTTTGGCGAGTTGATCCCTAATCTGAGTTCGATCATCGTAGTTGAAGCCATCTTGAGTTTGACAGCTAATATCGGGATCGAAGTTGGTCTGACTTTCTTGGGATTTGGCTTGCCTGATTCAGTCCCGAGTTTAGGAACTTTGATCAGTTATGCACAAGATCCAGATGTTTTGACCGCCAAATTTTGGGTCTGGCTTCCCGCTTCATTACTTATTTTATTTATCTGTGTTGGTATCAGTTATGTTGGCAATGTTGTCAGAAGGACTTTGGATGCTAGACAACGTTTAGGTTAAAGAGGAGGAATTTTTATGAATAAAACACGTAGCGCAAAATGGATGGTGACTGCTTTAACTACAGTAACTATTTTAGGTGGACTCTATCTGAGTTCAACGACGATCAAAGCAGCTCAAGATCTAAAGACTGAATATAAGAACACAGCTCCTGCTAAAAAGGGTGGGACGTTAAAAGTTGGTTATGTTAACGATGGTTCGTTTAAGGGCGTTTTTTCGCCAGAGCTTTCAAATGATGCAGCAACTACTGACGTCTCTCAATTTGGACAAGTTGGTCTGTTTAATACCGATAAGAATTATAAGATCAAAAAAGGTGGTCTAGCTGATTTAGATATCGATAATGAGGCAAAGACTGCGACAGTCAAGATCTCAGATAAGACTAACTGGTCAGATGGACAACCAGTTGTGGCGAGAGATCTGGTCTTTGCGTATGAGATCTTAGCTAATAAAGAGAGTGGTTCTGCTAGATATAGTGATGAATTGGCGCATATCGAAGGAATGGAAGAATACCATGATGGTCAAGCAGATTCTATCTCTGGTCTAGAGATCAAAGACGACAAGACATTGGTGATCCACTTTAAAGAAATGGCACCAACGATGCAAACATCTGGTGCTGGTTATATCTGGGAATACGCCGAACCCTACCACTACTTAAAAGATGTCGCGATGAAAGATCTAGCTTCAAGCGATAAAGTACGGAAAAAACCGTTATTTTATGGGCCATTCAAGATCAAAAAGATGGTCAGAGGAGAATCGATCGAGTGGGTCCCAAATACCTACTATAAGTCAAAACCAAAATTAGATAAGATCACCGTTGAAACAGTAGGGACTTCTCAAGCAGCAACGGCAATAAAAGCTGGGAAGTACGATGTCTTACTCAATCAAACACCAGATATTTACAATAGCGTCAAAGATAATAAAGATACAGTCGAACTTGGGAAAAAGATGCTTTATTATAGCTACATGGGCTTTAGAGTAGGAACTGTCGATAAAGATGGTAATAGTGTCATGGATAAATCAGCAGTGACAAATGATCGTGCTTTGAGACAGGCTTTAGCTTATGCGATGAATATTGATCAAGTCCAAGAAAAATTCGGTTATGGTCTCTCTTATCGTGCCAATACAGTCGTGCCTGAAGCCTTTGGTAAGTGGAACGATAAAGATGCTAAAGGATTTAAGTACAATATGAAAAAAGCTAAGGCACTTTTAGACAAAGCAGGATATAAGGTCCAAAAAGATGGTTATCGGACACGTCCCAACGGTAAGAAATTGACTTTGACTCTATTAGCAAACAAATCGACGAAAAACTTCGAAGCTTCCCTGACAAACTACATCCAAAAATGGAAAGAGCTTGGAGTACGTGTCAAGTTGATGAATGGCCGTTTACAAGAGTTCAATACGACAACAGAGAAGCTACTCAGTGGTTCAAAAGATTTTGATATCTGGTTGGGAGCATGGTCGACCTCTTCAGAACCAACTGATGTTGCAAGAACATATTCAGCTAGTTCAGCATATAATATGGGGCATTTTGTAACTAAAGAAAATACTGAATTGATCAACTCATTGAGTTCAAAGGAAGCATTTGATGAAAATTATCGTAGAGAACAGTTCTACAAGTGGCAAGAATACATGAATAAAGAAGCCTATATCGTACCAGTTTCATTTACGCACGATACGATCACAGTTTCAAAGAAAGTCAAAGGGATGACTTTAGATGTTACTAAAGCAAATGATTTTTGGAAAGATGTTGCATTGACCAAATAATTTTATAAAACACTGTGTCAATTGATGCAGTGTTTTTTTGTGAGTGGATACTTGACTAAAAAGTAGTTTTTGCTATTGCAGTTACTAGGGGAATAGTAGTGTATAAAGTCAAATTTATAAATAAATTCAAAAAAGCTATAAGTTACGGAAAAGTATCGTAACTATCAATTAACTGGTGAGTTTATCAGATATTATAAATGTCATATTAAGCACAATCGGTTGCTGATATATCTTGTAGAAGATGACATTGTGATGATCAATACTGGACCACATTCAGACTTATTTTAGTTGCTCAAGTTGAGTGGCTATTTCTTTATTTGTTCGATAGAATGTAAAGTTAATTTTATAGAAGAAAATGATATAGATATGCCTTTACAAGGTGTTGACTTGTTGCCTCTAAAACTCATTATAGTGGATTTGATCAAAGTTTTGACGTTGCATAAATTGGTGTAATTAATATTTATTGAGGAAACGTAGGAAAATTTTGCTGACTGAAGTACTAGAGACAATGAATTATAGTAAGGCGCCAACTATTGGTATAGAATTAATGTTGGCAAATAGAGATTGTGACATAAGTATTTTTTCGTATTATATATATTTTGAACAGAGTAATGATGTTTAAATGAAATTATTATTTAGTTGGTAGTATAATTTGCATAAGTAATATATACTAATTTCAGAATATATAGAGTAGTAGCAACATTTTGCTGTAGTTGAAAGTAGGGAGAAATATTGGCACATTATCCACAATTTATAGATAATAAAAGAAAAACGTTAGCAAATGTTTTACGTGAAATTGCACCTGACTATAAGGTTTTAAGAATAGCAACTGGTTATTGGGATTTAGCTGGTACATTAGAAATAATTGATAAGATAGAAAATTATGAGAAGATTAATTTACTCATTGGACAGGAACCGTTGGCTGATCATTTACAAAAGAAATATAATATCTTAGCTGATGAAAATTTATTGTTTCCAGATAATTATATTCGTTCTGATCTTGAAGAATATGGAGATGTAGCCGAAATTAATGAGCTTCGCGAAACTGCACGAAAATTAGTAGAACTTATAAAGAAAAAAAGATTAGAAGTAAAAATTTTTAGAAAACCACGTTTACATGCAAAAACGTATATTTTTGGTGATTTGGGGGAGGGACATTCTGTAGGGATTATTGGCTCTTCAAACTTTACTAAGGCAGGATTGACTACAAGTCAAGAATTGAATTTTTTGACAGATGATTATAAGATCGTCGAGTTTGAACCTAAAACTAGTAATCAAGAAAATGGACATATTACGTGGTTTGATGAACTTTGGAACGATTCTGAAGCAGAAGAGTGGTCTGGTGATTTCACCGAAATCATAAGCAATAGTCCAGTTGGAAATAAAATGTTTGGACCGTATGATGTGTATATAAAAACATTAATGGAAGTTTTTCCCGATGAATTAGTTGAGGTGGAGGCATTCGATAAGGATATAGAAGATGTATTACATGAATTTCAAAAACAGAATGCATTAAGTTTACGAAGGAAGTTAGATACGATGGGTGTTGCCATGTTATCAGATTCAGTCGGTTTAGGTAAAACAATAACTGCAGCAGCAATAATTAAGCAGTATATAAGGGATGGTAAAACCAATATAGCAATAATTCCACCAGCATCTTTAAAAAGACAGTGGGTAGATGAACTTGAAAGTGATAGATGGGAACTCAGCGAACATCGAGATTTTGAAATTTATACTCAACAAGATAAGCGAAAATTGGATGAGCTCATTGAAAAATCGAGAAAAAGAAAAAACGGTAAAAATGAAATTGATCTATTTGTTGTAGATGAAGCACATAATTTAAGAAATACAAATTCCACTAGATATAGACAGATATTAGAATTGTTTCAGGAAAATCCTAATTCAAAAGTGTTACTTCTTACAGCTACTCCGATCAATAATTCATTGATGGATTTTGCAAATCAAATTCAGCTAGGATCAAAGGGAGACTTGGTTTCTGTAAATGTTCCATATACTACAGGGAAATCGGATTTAGAATACATTGATTTTTTTGTAGCATTGAAAAGAATTCAATCTCAAGTAACTAGAGCAGAAAGAGCTGGGGAAAAAATAGATTGGGATATTTATAAAAATACACTTACATCTGGAATTAGACATTATTTGGTACGTTCAACGAGACAAGGGGTTATCAAGAGAAACGCTATAGAACCAGTAGATCCAGAAAGTGGAAAATTATTTCCAGATACGCGTGTAGAACAGTTTGTTTATAGTTATAGCAAAGAAGATACTCTGTTACTAAAGGGCGCAATTGAAGCGGAAATAACACGAACTTTTGAAGGATTAGATCCCAGAAAACTAAATTTAGATTTTGTTAGTGAACTTACTCAAAGAACACAACATCCCATAGACTTATTTGCTTCCATCAAGGAATTACAGAAAAAAGATATTAGAAAAGTGGTAGAAGATAACGATATACGCCCAAACTATGGAAATCAAAGAATTTTCACAGATGAGATGTCGGAAACTTTGATACCTTTAATCTTTCAATTGATCAATTTTTTAGGTTTTGTACCGTATAAGCCTGAATCGTACTTAAAAAAAGTATATGCTAAATCTATCCCAGAAATTCGTGCAACAAAACTAACTGGAACTCAAAGATCACAATTAGCAATTCATAATATGCTTTATGTTACATGGTTAAAACGCTTAGAATCTTCGATGATGGCATTACTAAAATCATTAAATAACTACCAGCATAGGATCGAATTGTTTGAAAAATGGCTAAATAAGGGTTTTATAATTAATTTGTCGGATATATCTTTGTTAGAAAATGAATATGGAGAAGATATTGATAAGGCTTTTAATGACTATGAATCCTACTTAATTGAACTTGATGAAGCAATGGATAAAGAGTCTGATGATATAAAAAAAAGGGGGATAGAAAGGAAAGAAGCTGATCCGCAAATTTACAATATAAAACAGCTTCGAAAAGATATCGAGAGAGATAAGTCAATAATTAGTTTACTTATCAAGATTTTGAACTTACTAACAGAACAAGGTAAGGATGAAAAAGTAAATAGTTTCGCTAAAAGTCTCGTTAAACAAATGAAAGATAAAAAGTATGGTAAAAAGGTACTAGTGTTTAGTTTCTTTTCAGATACTATTGATTATCTAAAAGAGACTTTACCAACATTATTGGAAAAAGAATTGCCTAATTTTAGTGAGCAAGCTGTATTTGTCACTGGTAATAGTACCGAAGTAGAGAATATCTCTAAACGCTTTTCACCAAAGAGCAAAAAATATACTTTAAAAAAAGATGAACAAGAAATAAATTATCTATTTGCTACTGATGTACTCTCGGAAGGACAAAATTTACAGGATGCGGGCATATTAGTTAATTATGATTTGCATTGGAACCCCGTGAGGATGATTCAAAGAAATGGACGCATAAATAGATTAGGGTCGCAATATCAAGAAGTTCTGATTGCTAATTCAAGACCGACCGATGACTTAGAATCATATTTGAAGTTAGTTAGAAGATTGGAAAGAAAAATCGATACAATTAATTCAACTGTAGGCAACGATCAAAGTATATTAGGTGAGAAAGAAAACCCAATAGAATTTAATGATATGCTTGAATATTTTGATACAGATGAAAAGAAAGCAAGTAAAGCAGCTAAGAAGTTTGAAAATGAGGGAGATCTATTGGATTGGACTGATGATTACTCATTGGAATTAAGACATTATCTAGAAGAACATAAAGATGATGGTGAGATAAAAAGAATACAATCAATACCGAAGGGAAAGTGGAACTATTTACCTGATAACCAAAAAGGACTAATAGATCCAACTGAAGTTCTGGGATTATATACAACAAGTGGAAAGGTATCTAGCACGGGAGAAAAACTGTCAAATATTGGCTTTGTTAAAATAGTTTCTTCTGGGAAAAGTAGGGGACCTTTTAGCTCAATACGAACAGAGTATATAGAAGAACAAGAGGCATTGAAAAGAATCAAGACTACTTCTGATGACAATAAAACATCTATGGATACTATTAAACTTAATAGAGAAAAGTATGTTTCAAAAGGTAGAACAGAAGTGAGTGCCCAATTTGGCAATAGTAAACCCGTTTTTGATGTTAAACATTCGCATGAAAAAGCTCTCAAGGTTATCAGTCAATATTTTAATATTGATGTATTGGGACTTGTTAGAAATGGTATTCGGAGATCAAATGAAAAAAGAGAATTTGAACAATTAGTTAGAAAGGTAAATAGGGAAGTCAGAGATTCGGGCTCACCATACTCTACAACTATACGTAAATGCGAGAGTTTTATAAATAATTTATTGGATAAAGAAAAACAAGAACAAAAAATAGATAAGATCGAAGGTGTTTTATTTTATGCTCACAACAGCTAAGTTAAATAAGATAGATGAACTTGTTCAAAAACTATCTAATGAAAAAAATGAATGGATGTCTTTAGCAATTGCTATAGATTTATCCGACGAGATACTAAAAGTAATGCTTCCAGACAATGCTGACTGGAGGCAAAAGTTAAGTATAGATGCACAAAATACGGGTAGCTTACCTACACCATTATCACTTGATACTTTTAAAAATCAAAAGCAAGTTAAGTGGTTTAAAGAGCACCCAGAATCCTCTTCTGCTAGGAGTGCGTTTAAATTGTTTTTTGCAGAAGATTGTGCAGTGGAAAGTAATTTCTTTTGGTTTAGTGAATCTGCAACAAAACAAAGAATAGCAACAGCCACAGAATATTCTAAAAATTGGGAAGATTCCGAGCTTACTCGTAAGCCGGAATATAAAGTGGGGATAGATTTCTTCTTAACACCAGATACTAACAGTTTACTGTTAGTATTGTCGAACCATCAAAAGTTACGTGTACTTGAATTACATGGGCATTTAAGTAATACACAAAAATTAATTTTTAAGGATAAACTTGATGGAGCTGCGGCATATACAGGTGTAGAAAACGGAGTACAGCTAGAATTTGAACCACAACGAACGATCCATACCACGTTATGGAATGCTCTTCAACTTAAAGAAGTGAATAAGCAATTTTATAACTATATTGCTGGTCACTTCACAGAGCTCGTGAATATGCTACAAGCTTCTGGAAAGCGACTGGAAGATGCTAAGCAGTTCTCGTCTAGATTATTAGGGAGGTTGCTATTCGTCTGGTTTTTAAGAAGAATGGATATTATAAATGAAAATATCGGTTATTTTGATACAGACGATTTAAGTGCTACAGAGTACTACGAGAATAAGTTAAAAATACTGTTTTTCAAAACGTTGAACACTGAGATCAATGATCGAATAAATGGTGATCTAGTAACTCCATATTTGAATGGAGGGCTATTTGAGGCAAAAGAAAATGATTTTGAAAATGAAATACTTGAATTTCCCGATGATTACTTTAAGAGATTATACGAGCATTTTGATGAATTTAATTTCACGACAGATGAATCTAGTGCAGACTATGAATTAATTGCTGTAGATCCTGAGATGTTAGGACAAGTGTTTGAATCACTACTAGCTTCACAAATCGATGAAAATGATAAAAATGAGCGAAATAATACGGGTTCTTTCTATACTCCACGTGAGATCGTAGGATATATGGTCAAGGAAACACTTCGACAATATCTATACTCAAAAATGGACTCAGCAACTCATAAGGGAATTGATGAATTGTTAGATTTATCAGATTCTCAGTGGCTCGAACGTAAGGGAACATCAAGTGCAGATGTTTGGGGAGTAAATAGCAAAAAGGTTAGTTCAGAAATAAAAGTTGCCTTAGACAATTTTAGAGTGTTGGATCCTGCAGTTGGTTCGGGTGCATTTCCTATGGGAATGCTACAACAGTTATTAAAGACTTATGAGCGTATAGAAAAGAGCTTTGATCCTTATAAACTCAAATTATCTATTATTGAAAATAATATTTTTGGTATTGATCTACAATCAATGGCTGTAGAAATTGCAAGACTACGTGCATGGCTTTCTGTTATCGTTGATGAGAAAGATATATCAAATATAAAACCATTACCAAACTTAGAATTTAAATTTATTGCGGCAAATAGTTTAATCAAGCTCGAAGATGGACAAACTGATTTGTTTGTTGACCCTGATTTTGACTTGAAATTACAAGAGCTACGTGATAAGTATTTTAATGCTAGGACACCACGAACTAAAAAGGAATATCAAAAAAGATATTATAAATTAACACTTGGTCAAGGTGATATTTTTGAAGATGAACGTACACACCAGCTAAAATCTTTCGATCCTTTTAAGAATAGAATGTCAGCTGAATTTTTTGATCCACACGTAATGTTTGGTATTAATAGCGGATTCGACGCTGTGATCGGTAATCCACCATATATTCATTTTGAAAAGATGAGTAAAGCTGATCGTGAGAACTACAAAAAGAAACATAAAAAATATGGTTTTGAGACTTACGCTGCTAGGGGAGATATCTATACGCTTTTTTATGAAAAGGGAGTTCAGCTACTGAAGAATGGAGGAATTTTATCTTTTATCACATCAAACAAATGGATGCGTGCAGGATATGGTCAAAAGCTAAGAAATTATTTTGTTGAAAAAACAAATCCGATAAGCTTGATAGATTTAGGCTCCGGAATCTTTGAATCTGCTACAGTAGACACTAATATTTTAGTGCTTCAAAAGAGTGAAAATATCCATGAATTAAAGGCTATTACGCTAGAAAATGACAGTTTAGAAAATATGAGCGATTATATTCGACAACATAATATTCCGATCGATTACAAAATTGGTGAATCATGGTCTATTTTAAACGAAATCGAACAATCAATTAAACAAAAAATTGAAGCTGTGGGGACACCACTCAAAGATTGGGAT
>NZ_CAQLEL010000113.1:0-3075 GCF_948826705.1 uncultured Ligilactobacillus sp. | reverse complement strand
GGTGTAATTGTAATGGCTCGTATTGCAGGTGTCGATTTACCACGCGACAAGCGTATCGTTATCGGCTTAACTTATATTTACGGAATCGGTAATACAACAGCTAAGAAGATCTTAGCTGAAGCAGGTGTTTCAGAAGACGTTCGCGTTCGTGATTTAACAGCAGATCAAGAAGACAAGATCCGTGCTGTTGTTGATAACTACAAGGTAGAAGGTGACCTTCGCCGTGAAGTTTCTTTAAACATCAAGCGTCTTTCCGAAATCGGCTCTTACCGTGGTCTACGTCATCGTCGTCATTTACCAGTTCGTGGTCAAAACACGAAGAACAATGCGCGTACACGTAAAGGCCCAGCAGTTTCAATTGCAGGTAAGAAGAAATAATTTAAATAATCTAAAAAGGAGGTTAGCTATTTCATGGCAGTTAAAAAGTCTCGTAAGCGCCGTGTAAAGAAGAATATCGAAAGCGGTGTTGCACATATTCATTCAACATTCAATAACACACTTGTTATGATCACAGACGTTCATGGTAACGCCGTAGCATGGTCATCAGCAGGTTCTTTAGGCTTCAAGGGTTCCCGTAAGTCTACTCCATTTGCTGCCCAAATGGCCGCTGAAGCAGCAGCTAAGGGTGCAATGGATCATGGCATGAAGACTGTTGAAGTTGCAGTTAAAGGTCCTGGTTCTGGTCGTGAAGCTGCTATTCGTGCGCTTCAAACAACAGGTCTTGAAGTTACATCTATCAAGGATGTTACACCAGTTCCTCATAACGGATGCCGTCCTCCAAAACGCCGTCGTGTTTAATGTGGATCAGTATTCATTTTGAGGATAGACTCATAATGTTTTCAACCAGATTACACGTAACGTTTTGAAAGGGGTAAAGATAAGAATGATCGAATTTGAAAAACCAAAAATTCATAAAATCGAAGAAGGTCAAGATTACGGTAAGTTTGTCGTTGAACCGCTCGAACGTGGTTATGGTACAACTTTAGGTAACTCCTTGCGTCGTATCTTACTTTCTTCCTTACCAGGTGCAGCGATCACTGATGTTCAAATTGATGGTGTGTTACATGAATTCTCCACTGTAAAAGGTGTTTTAGAAGACGTAACAGCGATCATCTTGAACTTAAAGAAAGTCGCACTTAAACTTGATTCTGAAGAGTCTCAAACTTTAAAATTTGATGTTGTTGGGCCAAAAGAAGTTACTGCCGGTGACATTCAAGGTAGCAGTGATGTAGAGATCCTTAACCCAGATCAATATATTTGTACTGTGGCTGATGGCGCTGTGTTCCATGCTCGAATGACTGCTAACAAGGGTCGAGGCTATGTTTCCGCAACGGAAAACAAAGCTAAGGCTGAAGACATGCCTATTGGCGTTTTACCAATCGACTCAATTTATACCCCGATCGAACGTGTCAACTACCAAGTAGAAAAAACACGTGTTGGTCAAAAAAATGATTATGATAAATTAACGTTAGACGTGTGGACAAATGGCTCGATCACACCAAGTGAAGCAATCAGCTTGTCCGCTAAGATTTTAACAGAGCATTTGACATTATTTGTTGATTTGACAGATGAAGCTAAGAATGCTGAGATCATGGTCGAAAAAGAAGAAACACATAAAGAAAAAATGCTTGAAATGACAATCGAAGAACTTGACTTGTCTGTGCGTTCATACAACTGCTTGAAGCGTGCTGGTATCAACACTGTGCAAGCTTTGACTAACAAGTCTGAAGCAGACATGATGAAAGTACGTAACCTTGGTCGCAAGTCCTTGGAAGAAGTTAAGGCTAAATTGGCAGATCTTGGCTTGTCATTACGTCATGATGACTAATATAAAATTTAAGGGAGGGAACTGTTCATGGCTTACCGTAAATTAGGTCGCACAAGCGCACACCGTAAATCAATGTTACGCAACTTGACAACTGACTTGATCGTTAACGGTCGTATCGTCACAACAGAAACACGTGCTAAAGAAGTACGTAAGACTGCTGAAAAGATGATCACTTTGGGTAAAAAAGGTGATTTAGCTTCTCGTCGTCGTGCTGCTGCATTCATGATGGATGTTGTTGCAGACGTTAAAGAAGATGGCGATAAGGCAGTTGTTCAAACAGCATTGCAAAAGTTGTTTGAAGAAGTTGCACCTCGTTTTGAAGGCCGTAACGGCGGTTATACACGTATCATCAAGATGAACGAACGCCGCGGCGATGCAGCTAAGATGGCTGTTCTTGAATTGGTCGACTAATTTTTATTGATTATTATCGACGAATATAACTAGTGTCACTTTTATAGCGATAACTGGGCGTTACGATGTTGGGTAAAACCGAGTCTAGTCCTAAGTAGCAGGTGTTGGATCTGTGAAACCTTCGTTATAAAAAGTGATTTTTTTATTATTTTCATTTAGACTGATCTTTGGGTAGGATCGCTTTATTTAAGGGTACTCTTTTGAGTGCTCTTTTTATTTTGGTAAAAAATAATATATAAAATTATAAATGTTAGTTTTAAGGGAAAATAATAAATTTTTTTAAATTAATTCGCTTATTTACTGAATATAAACATTTTTTTAGAAGAAACCAATTAGAGTCTGGTGATTTAGATTGTTTTTTATTTAATAAAAATTTAATATTGAATTATAGAACAAATAACTTAAAGGATAAACGGTGGTAAAAGATGCTTTCTAAAAATAACCATAAATTATTTGCTCAAAAGCAAGACTCTAAAAAGCAAAAATTCAAGATCAAGAAATTAAGTGTTGGTGTGGCATCTGTTTTAGTTGGGACAATATTTGCAACTTATATGGGGGACAAGATCTCAGCTGATACTGCAGAGAGCATAAATAGCGTTTCTGCTGTCTCTACTCCAACAAGTGCCACAGATACTGAGATGACAACACCTGTTGAAATCGAGGAAAATAATGAAGTTGATCTGCCCGAAACGCACCCTGAATTAGTTTCTGACGTTTCAGTCACACCGGAAAATGAAAACGGAAACAACGAGGCGGAAGAGGTAGAAAATACTGGTGTGCCTGATAGCGATCAAGCTTCAAAAGAGCTTGTAGTTGAAGAACTTGACTATCAGACT
>NZ_CAQLEL010000112.1:0-91350 GCF_948826705.1 uncultured Ligilactobacillus sp. | reverse complement strand
GGATATTTTCTGTTCCAGCCCGTCTTTTCATTTCTTGATCGCCCCCCATAAGATGGGGTGCTAGCCCAAGGCCTTCACGTTCGTATAAAAAGCCCATTTGTTTTGGTCCATTCAATTTATGAGCCGAAGTTGACATGAGATCGATCTGATCGCGTTTGACATCGATATCTAAGATCCCATAAGCTTGGACTGCATCAGTATGGAACCAAGCATTGCTTTTAGCCACGATAGCTCCGATCTCAGTTATCGGCATATGACTACCAACTTCATTGTTGCCCGTCATGATCGAAACTAAGATCGTATCTGGCCGTAAAGCTTGCTTTAGGTCATCCAACGAGATCACACCATTTTTATCAACTGGTAAATAAGTCACCTCATAGCCATTTTCTTCCAAATAAGCCATTGGTTTTAAAACAGCTTCGTGCTCGATCATGGTCGTGATCAAATGTCGCCCCTCTTCTTTTCGCTTCAAAGCAGTTTGGATGATCGCAGTATTATCGCTTTCTGTCCCACCGCTCGTAAAAATGATCTCATTAGGATCTTGTGCATTGATCGAAGCAGCTATTTTTTGACGACTTTGCTCTAAAATGCTATGCGCTTTGCGACCAAAAGAATTAGTCGCCGAAGCATTGCCAAAAACGGTATGCATCATCTCCGTCATCGTTTCGATAACAGCTGGATCCATCGGAGTTGTCCCAGCATTATCCAAATAAATATTATTCACGTTTATTCCTCACTAATCTTGCATCAAATTTAAGATCATCTTAGCTGAACGCTTGCCAGCATCAATGATAAATTCATCAAATGTTTGTCCCGCATCTTCATCACCGACATCTGACATTGCCCGTACGATGACAAATGGCACTTTAAATTGATAAGCCACTTGTGCGATCGCAGCACCTTCCATTTCACAGCAAAGCGCTTTAGGGTAGATCTCTTTGATCGCTTGGATCTTATCACTTGAAGCCACAAATTGATCACCAGTGACGATCAAGCCGTTCTTAGTCGTCAGATCCGCTTTTCTAGCTGCTTTTTCTAAAGCATGCAACAACTTTTCATCAGCTGGGTAGATCTGCGGTTGCTGTGGTAACTGCCCTGGTAGGTAGCCAAATGCTGTTGCATCAGCATCATGATAAGCTGCCCCAGTTGAAAAAACCACATCACCGACACTAAGATCTTCACCGATCCCGCCAGCTGAACCCGAGTTGATCAAGTGATCGACTCCAAATTCAACGATCAATAATGCTGTCGTCACACCTGCTTGGACTTTACCGATCCCCGAACGCACTAAAACAACATCATGCCCGTTGAGCTGGCCTTCATAAAAAGCTATCCCACCTAATATTTTTTCAGTACTGTGGGTCAACTGAGCCCGCAATTCCTTGATCTCTTCTTCCATCGCACAAATAATTCCATACTTCATCAATAAACGACCTTTCTAAACTTAGAAATTGACAAAACGCATAAAAAGAAAAACTAAGATGATCGCAACGATCAAACCGATAATGGCATAATTCAGTTTTCTTGCTAACTGCTTTGTCTTTTCTGCTTGACTTTCTAATTTTTGTTTTTGACGCGTCTTAGTTCTGCTAAAACCGGTATCTTCTGCGTTCTCGACCGCTTTTTTACTCCGACGCAATGGTTTTTCTTCTGGATTGTTTTCTGTCATTGGCAGTTACCTAATTCATCAATTGCCAAAACATTACGGCCATGATCGTTTTACTATCGCAGATCAAACCTTCTTGCATGGCTTTTAAAGCTTCGGGTAAAGTCAATTCGACCTTTTCTAAAAATTCATCTTCATCTTGTGGTAATTCAGTTTTTACTGGACTTAAACCACTTGCGTGATATAAATAGATCTTTTCATCAGCAAAACCAGGTGATGTGTAAAAAGGCATCACTAATTCTAAATTTTCCGCCATGTAACGCGCCTCTTCATTCAACTCACGTGTTGCAGTTTCTAAAGGCGAATTTTGTTCATCGGGCTCGATCTTTCCCGCTGGGATCTCTAAGGTCACTTGCCCTAAAGGTGAGCGCCATTGCTTGATAAAGACCATTTTATCTTGAGGTGTGATCGCGATCACACCAACAGCACCATGATGACGTACGATCTCACGCAAAGCTTCTTTTCCATTTGGAAGGATCACTGTTTCACGATCAAGATCGATCACTTTACCATCAAATAAATGTTCAACATTTGTAACTTTTTCTTCAAAATCCATTTCGTTCACCTCACTTGTCATTATAGCAAAAAATACGATCTGACTAAACATCAACAAGCCATGCTCTTGCCACGGCAAAAACACAGCTTGTTGGGAAATATTATTTTTCTAAACCTTCAGTAACAGCTTCGGGAAAGTTATTAGCGACGATCTTAGCACAGCTAGCACATAATTCCTTGAAGCGTTCGTCAGTACCAACATCAGACGTGATCCGACGGCAACGTGGGCAAGTTTCACCAGCAGCATGTTCAACTTTGATCTTAACTTCACCATAATCATCCGCATCTGCTGGAGCATCAGCTAGATCAACGACATCTAATTGTGATACGATCAAGGCTTCACGAACATCAGCACCTAAGTTAGCCAATTCTTGTTTTACACCTTCAGAAACATAAAGTGTTACATGAGCTTCAAAAGATTTACCGATCAATTTTTGATTGCGGGCTTCTTCTAAACTCTTCAAAACATGGGAACGAACTTTCATGAAACGAGTCCAGTTTTCCACGATCTGTGCTTCACTATCGAAATGTTCAACTGCAGGCATTTCAGCTAATTGTACATATTCTTCAGGTTCTTTGACAAAGTTCCAAACTTCTTCAGTTGTATGTGGCACTACTGGTGTCATCAATTTAGCCAAACGGACAACTGTTTCGTATAGAACAGTTTGCATCGAACGACGCTTCTTAGAATCTGCTGCTTCGACATAAACCACATCTTTAGCTACTGCCAAGTAGAAAGCAGATAATTCTGTCGTTACAAAATTGATGACCTTCTTGTAAATATCCATGAAGTTGTAGTTAGCGTAGTCATCCAAGATCTCTTTGGTAAACTTATTGACTAAGATCAACATGTATTGATCGATCGCTTCGAGTTCGTCAAATGGTACGGTATCTTTAGCTGGATCGAAATCTGTTGTGTTAGCTAGTAAGAAACGCATCGTATTTCTGAATTTACGGTAACTTTCAGAAATTTGAGCAAAACTTTCCATTGAGACACGAACGTCAGCTGAAGTATCAACGCTCAAGACCCAAAGGCGGATGATCTCAGCCCCCATCTTCTTGATAACTTCTTCAGGAACGATCGTGTTACCTAATGACTTACTCATCTTACGTCCTTCAGCGTCCAGGGTGAAACCTTGAGATAAGATCTGCTTGTATGGAGCATGTCCAGAAACCGCCACACTTGTGATCAAACTTGAGTTGAACCAACCACGATATTGGTCAGATCCTTCCAAGTAAAGATCAGCTGGATAGGTCAAGTAATCACGTTGGGCGCAAACACCTTGATGGGAAGAACCAGAGTCAAACCACACATCCATAATGTCAGTTTCTTTAGTGAACTTACCATTTGGTGAATGTTCGTTAGTGTAACCTTCTGGCAACAGATCTTTAGCATCTAACTTGAACCAAATGTTTGAACCGTGTTCTTCGACTAATTTAGCCACATGCTCGATCGTTTCTTTTTCCATGATCGCTGTTCCATCTTCAGCATAGAAGATCGGAAGTGGAACGCCCCAAACACGTTGCCGCGAGATGACCCAGTCACCACGGTCGCGGATCATATTGTAGAGACGTTTTTGACCCCATTCAGGTAAGAACTTAACTTCATTGATCGCATTCAAAATGTTATCTCTGATCTTATCGACCGAAGCGAACCATTGTGGTGTTGCTCGGAAGATGATCGGCTTTTTAGTCCGCCAGTCAAATGGATAGCTGTGAGAATAATCCATTTCCTTTAAGAGCAAGTTAGCTTTACGTAATTTGTCTAAAGCAACTTCATTAGCATCTTCATAGAAGACACCATCAAATTCAGGACCACATTCCGCTGTCAAATGACCCGTATCATTGATCGGAGCAAAGATCTCTAATCCATACTTCATCCCCATCTTGTAGTCATCATCACCATAACCAGGAGCTGTGTGGACTAAACCTGTACCAGATTCAGTCGTTACAAAGTCACCTAACATGACTAATAATTCACGATCTTCATAGAATGGATGTTGTGCTGTAATGTATTCAAGTTCTCGACCCTTAACGACTTTCAAAGTCTTAACATCTTTCCAACCGAATAGTTCAGCATTCTTTTGGATCAGATCAGCTACCATCACGAATTTACGTTCTTCACCAGCTGGTTGGACCACCGCATAATCAAAAGAAGCATCGATAGTGATACCTTCTGAAGCTGGGATCGTCCATGGTGTCGTTGTCCATACGACCATGTATGTATCTTCATCTAAGACACCTTTGCCATCAAGAACTCGTTCTGCATAGAAAGCAGATGGCGAAGTCACGTCATGGTATTCAACTTCGGCTTCAGCTAAAGCAGATTCTGATGACCAAGACCAATAAACAGGACGCTTACCTTTGTAGATAAGCCCTTCTTGCGCCATCTTACCAAAGACACGAATTTGTTGAGCTTCATACTCAGGATCTAAAGTCACATATGGGTCATCCCATTCGCCTGCGACCCCTAAACGTTTGAAATCGGTCCGTTGCTTATCAACTTGTTCTAAAGCATATTCGCGACATTTTTCACGGAAATCAGCTACAGATAAAGCTTTACGGTCGACCCCAGCTTTTTTGAGCTGTTGTTCGATCGGTAACCCATGTGTATCCCAGCCAGGCACATATGGCGCTCTAAAGCCCATCATTGACTTAGCACGGACAATAATATCTTTTGAGATCTTGTTCATCGCATGTCCCATGTGGATGTTACCATTGGCATATGGAGGTCCATCATGTAAGACAAAAGTTGGTTTACCTTCATTTAATTTTTGGCGCTTTTCGTAAACCTTATTTTCTTCCCATTCGTTTTGACGTTCTAATTCACGAACAGGCAAATTGCCGCGCATTGGGAATTTGGTTTTCCCTAAGTTCAAAGTATCTTTGATTCGCATACTCTTTACCCACTGTGCTCAGGTGGTAAGACACAGCTATCCTTTCTTTTTGATAAAACAAAAAGATCTCGTCCACAAAGGGACGAGATCTCGCGGTACCACCCAATTTAAGAATTTAAATAAATTCCACTCTTTGATCATATAACGCGATCAACCGACCAAACCTACTTGATTTCAGTTCGATAAAAAAGAGATGATAAACCTAAATTCAGAGGATGGCCGGTCCTTGCACCATTTTTCCGGCTCGCTGACATCATAAAAAGAGGTCCGTGTTCTCTTATAATCTTAGCAATATATCTGTTAAGCTAGACGCCTAGTTGTTGTTGCTGTCATCAGCAAACCGTTGTGAACTAGCATTGTCGTTAGAATCAGGGAAGATAACAACTGTTTCAGTCTCTTTTGTTTCTTCAACTGGTTCACTCACAGGTGTATTGTCAGCAACATAAACTTCATTTTCTGCGTCTGTATCATTTGAGAATGATTTTACTTCTTTTGCATTGGATTTGTCAAGGGTATCATCGTGACGAATTGCTTCTTGGATCGCTTCATAACTCGTTGTTTCACCTTGTTGCAAAATATCGTCCCATTCACTACCTTTAACAACTTCAAGCTGCGATTCCAACATAACTTGAAGCTTTTGGCGGAAGATACGAGCTTGCTTGCGCAGATCGTCAGTCTCCAAAGCCAAACGTTTTGATTTCTTGGAAGCTTCATCGATAATATGACGTGCTTTTTCATTTGCTTGGTCAATAATATCTTGTCCTTGCTTTTGAGCTTCACGATTGATGATCTCAGCTTCACGTTGCGAATTAGCTTTGACCTTATCAGCAGCTTCTTGAGCAACGATGATCGATTGATTCAAAGAATCTTTTAAATCATTGAAATACTTTAATTTTTCCTGGCTTTGTTTCAAGCTCTCAGTTAAATGTGCATTTTCTTTTAAGACTAATTCATAGTCTTTGATGATCTGATCTAAGAAATCGTTGACTTCATCTTGATCATAACCACGTAACTTGGTATGAAACTCTTTATTATGAATATCCAAAGGGGTCAATGACATCCCCAACACCTCCAAATTTTTAAATCATTTTCTAATTACAGCAACTTCACAGCGCAACTTACCTCGCTTTGATTTGCCTAATACATCGATCAACTTGATCCGGCCAAAACCACGGACCGAAACAATATCTAAAGCACCCAATTCTGTATCTGGTTTGGTCAACACCATCCAATTTAGCTGGACTTTCTTGGCATTGATCAACTCCTTGACACGGTTACGCGATATATTATAGACTGTTGCGATCACCGTGTCGATCCGAAACGAACTGGTCGAAACAGTTTCAAGTTCCCAATCATTATTAGGAACAAGTCGCTCAGCCAGTGGTCTTTTTGACAGGCGAACATTGATCTTACCGATCCGTTCGATTTGTTGTAGCAGATAATCACTGATATTTTTTTGAACGACGATCTGCCAACGCTGTGAATCTGTGATAATATCGCCTAAAACATCGCGCTCTAACCCACTGTTTGCCAAAGTCCCTAAAATTTGTCCGTGGGTCAACGACACAAATTTAGTTGGATAGTTTATCTCTAGCAGCTGCAACTCAAAATCCTTTGCCTGTGGTTCATAATAGTCAGGATAAAATAAGAGCCGCTTTCTTTCTGCTTGAGCAAAACCTCCGTCAGCTTTGACTTTGATCATATCATCAGCCTGCAATAAGAACTGGGCAATATGCTGTTGTCTAGGATCTAAGAAGTGTGTCAAGATCGGGCGGTATTCATTTTGCGCTTGATTGATATAATCGCTCAATGAATCGATCAATGGCTTTTCTTCTACGCGAAAATGTTGATAGACCACACTATTCACCATACTCCCCCATTTCACTAAAAGAGATAAAACAACATAAAGACTCCTTTTTCAACAAACTGTAAAACGATCAATGCGATCACCGGAGCAAAACTGATCCCTGCGATCGGTGGAATAAAATCAAATAACCGTAAATATGGTTGGCACACTTTGATCAATAATTGGCCTAACTGGGTCTGATAAGCGCCTGGAAACCAAGATAACAAACAGTAGGCGATGATCAAAAAAGAGTACAAACTAAATAAACTACTGATAAGACTTAATATTCCCAAATTATTCTCCTTAATTATACTTATAATCACCATTACGCATCGTATCAGTCAAGTTGCCTTCAACTTCAAAGTCATGCGGAGTACATAAAAAGATCTGTTCACCGATGCGTTGGATCTCACCATCGACGGCAAAAACTACGCCTGAAAGAAAATCAACTACGCGATGTGCTTGCTCATCATCGATCCTTTGAAAATTAACGACTGCTGCTTGCCCTGCTAAAAGCTTGCTAGCGATCGCCTTAACATCAGAAAAGATCCGAGGTTCAAACAACATGATCTTCTTTTCAAGTGGCCGACGTTCATTGTGCAAAGCCATTACGTTTCTCTCATCTCGACTTTCAGTGGTAGCCTTAGATTCTGGATAACTTTCCTCACGTGGCTCTTCTTCATAATTTTCAAAATCATCATCTGCGCTGAAGAAACTACTGAGTTTGCTTGAAAATGACATTTTTCAGCCTCCTTGTCTTAATGACGGCGCCGAGTAAAGAACGGTGGATTATTTAGATCGTCTTCGTCACTACTTTGTTCAGCTGAAGAATTGGAACCAAAGACGTTAAAATCCTTCTTCTCAACATTTTGAAATTCCGTCTCACGTTGTTGAGCTGATTTTCTCGTACCGTTGATCTCACGTGAAAGATCCCAATCACCTAATGGATCATTATTTTGCGCTGGTCGTGCAGCCGTATTGTTTTCTGGTGCACTTGGCGTTGGTGTATTGAATGTCCGCGGTGGTACAACTTTAGATGTGCTACTTTCTTTTTTCTTTTTATCGATCCCAGTTGCGATCACAGTCACGACTACGTTATCTTCCAAGGATTCGTTGATCGAAGTCCCAAAAATGATATTGACATCACTTGTAGCTGCTTGTGAAACGATATCTGAAGCAGCTTGAGCTTCAAATAGGCTTAGATCTGGACCACCAGTAATGTTTAATAGGACTTGTTCTGCACCATCGATCGAAACTTCGAGCAATGGTGAAGAGATAGCCTTCTTAGTCGCTTCTTCAGTTCGGTTTTCACCGTTAGCAGAACCGATACCCATCAAAGCCGAACCTTGATTTTGCATCACTGTCTTAACGTCGGCAAAGTCCAAGTTCACGTAACCTGGTGAGGTGATCAGATCAGAGATCCCTTGCACACCTTGACGTAACACGTTATCAGCTTCTTGGAAAGCTTGTAACATCGGTGTTTTCTTATCAACGATCTCAAGCAAGCGGTTGTTAGCGATAATAACCAAAGTATCAACATGCTCTTTCATCTTTGCTACACCCTCAGCAGCAAAACGGGCACGCTTTGGACCTTCGAAACTAAATGGGCGAGTCACGACCCCAACCGTTAAAGCTCCTTGCTCTTTGGCGATCTTAGCAATGATCGGTGCAGCACCGGTACCAGTGCCACCGCCCATACCAGCCGTGACAAAGATCATATCGGCACCACTCAAGGCTTCCGCTAAAGCTTCTTCACTTTCTTGAGCAGCCTTACTTCCGATCTCAGGGTTAGCTCCTGCACCCAATCCACGAGTCAATTTAGGCCCTAATTGGATCTTTGTTTCAGCGTTAGAATTCTTCAATGCTTGCACATCTGTGTTTGCAACGATAAATTCTACCCCTTTAACGTCATCAGCGATCATACGGTTGACCGCATTACCGCCAGCGCCACCAACACCAATAACCTTAATTGTGGCACCATGTTCCATTTGATCTGCGTCTAATGAAAATTCCATTCTATATTCCTCCATCTCCTAATCTTTTAGTCAAAGAATTTGTCAAATATCGCCTTGAATCGATCTATGCCCTTAGGTTTATCATCTTTCTTTTTATCCCTAGGTGTATCATACTCATCAGCTACTGGATCAAAATCAGTCTCGACATCTTGTTGCTCATCTTCGTCGATCTGATTTACTTTTGGTTCACTGATGAATTCTTGACCGTCGAGCGTTCGTCTGACGATCTGATCGATCTCATTTTCTTGCGTGACGTATTCTACGATCCCGATGACCTGTGCAAAAGATGGGATCCGTAAATTCATCTCTTGAGGAATAAAGACTTTAACATTGACCCCAAAGATCTTTTGAGCCAATTCTTTGACACCTGGCAAGGCAGCTAAGCCACCAGTTAATATGATCCCCCCAGGTAACTGTAAAGCATTGATCCGATCTAGATCAGCTTTTAACTTACCAAAGATCTGCTGTAAACGAGCTTCAATGATCTGAGCTAAGTACCCTTCAGTGATCATCTCTGGTTCTTGTTGTCCTACAACAGTTACCGGGAAAGTATCTTCATTTGAAGCTAATGTTTCATCGGCATAGCCATAATTTCGTTTTAAGATCTCAGCATTTTCGATCGAAGTATTCAAGACGATCGAAATATCACGGGTCACATAATCGCCCCCCTCTTGATCGACATAAGTATACTTCAATTGATGATCGTGGACCACAGCAGCAGTCGTTTGACCTCCGCCAAGATCGATCAAGATAGCTCCAAAGTCCTTTTCGCCATCGGTCAATGCAACTTGAGATAACGCAAGTGGAGCTACGATCATATCTTTGATCTTTAATCCTGCCCGTTCGATACATTTACGAGTATTATGTAAGATCGTCTTGGGACCTGTGTACATTACTCCTTGCATCTCTAATCTGACGCCGACCATACCTCGTGGGTCTTTTATCCCATCAAAGCCATCAACGATAAATTCATCTGGAACAATATCGATCACATCGCGTTCAGGTGGTAAATTTTGGACCAAAGCAGCTTCGGTCACACGCCGAACATCAATATCACTGATCTCTTTAGAGTTACCGTCTTCGTTTCCGATGGCGATCATCCCTTTACAACGCTCTATTTGGAGCATATTAGCTGGAACACCAACGCTCACCTCAGAAATTTGAATATTTGCCTTTTCTTCGGCTTGCTTCACAGCTTCTTTTATCGCCTTAACAACTTGGTCAATATCAACGATCACTCCACGATTGAGACCGGCAGAACGTGTATTACCGTAACCGATTATGTTGATCTGGTCTTTGAGATACTCAGCTATTATGACTTTAATCGAAGTCGTACCGATGTCTATGCCAACATAGATACTAGAGTTTCCCATCAATTTGCCTCCCTTATGATTTTAATAATGTTCTCATTGTTTATTATTTAAATTCAATAGGTTAATTTTAACACATAAATATAGTAATTGGCTACTTGTCAACCCCCCAAAATAAAAAATTTAGTTCACAACATTTTAGTTATTTCTAATTCTTAATTTTTAGGGTATGAAAACGCCCCAACTTCAAGATCAACGATGCCTTTTTGATCCATTTTAGTCGCGATCTGAGGATAGTATTCCATTTTCTTTGTCAGCGTCGAAAGATCGGCGACGACCTCATTGCCATCATTCATGTAAAGTTTGATCCGATCTGGATTTACTTTAGATGGGGCATAGTGGATCTCCGAGACGGATTTTTTCAATTCAGTAGGTAATTCCTGTACTTTTGTAACTACTAATTTCAACTTGGCCTTATCTTTAAAATTATAAAATACAGGGTAACTGCCTTTTACTAAAGGAGTTCCTTCACTCAAAGGCCGTCCAGTCGTTCCGATCTTATAATACTTATTATTCCGATAAATATAACCAACTTGGGGATCTTCTTTCACGTCGATCACTACATTGTTAACATCTACATAGCGCAATGTCGCCTGCTCAACTAAGCCTACTTTGCGCTGGATCTTATTTTCGATCTTGCTAGCATTGAACCAGACACTAAACAAGGATTCATAATAATGAAGTCCACTGGCTTTGATGACTGCCACGCGTAACTGTTTATCATTTGAATCGACTGTCACCGATCTAACGCGACTGATCGGCAAGATCAAACAAAGCGTCAATAATGTCATTATCGAAAAAAAGACTAATGGAAATAACGCTTGTTGACGCAATGCTTTTTTGCGCTGTTCAGTCAACCGGATCAATTTACCATTGAACAGATCTTTTGCTGGTGGCTTTTGCTTGGCCTGACCGCGTTTTGCTTGTTTTTCGAGCCATGGTTGAAGTTTCTGATTAGGGACAACTGGCTTCTTTTTCTTCCAAAATCTGATCCTCTTCAGCCCCTCTCACTAACTACTAGTTTAGTAAATCTTTCATCACCTTGATCAAACGATCAGCTGCATCTGGCACACCTGCTTTTTTAGCATTAGCTGCCATTTGTGCTTGTTTTTGTGGATCAGCCATCATCGCTTGGATATTTTCAAATAAGACTTTGCCACTAAGCTCATTTTCCTTGATCATCAAAGCTGCTCCTTTATTTACTAAACTTTGAGCATTTTTAGTTTGATGATCATGTGTGACATATGGGCTAGGGATCAAGATAGTTGGGATCCCTAGCGCAGTGATCTCGGCCAAACTAGTTGCTCCAGCGCGACCAACGATCGCAGCGATCTCGGGTAAGATCGACGGCATGTCAGCAATATATGGCTTGATCACTACATTTTTTGGCAAGTCCTTGACACGACTATCTTCCATGATCTTATCATAATGAACACGTCCCGTCACAAATAATACTTGATATGGCTGATCTTTGAAATATTCTATCGCTTCCAAGCTAGCATTGTTGATACCTAACGCCCCACGTGAACCACCAAAAATCAAGATCGTCTTTTTGTTTGGATCAAGTTGGTATTCTGTAGCTAAGCGCCCCGTTGGCTTCATTGTAGCTACTTGTTGTGCCCGTGGATTACCAGTAAAGACAACTTTTTTAGCTGGAAAATCAGATCTCACATCATCAAAACAGATCCCAACTTTATCAACATAGTGGCTCAAAAATTTATTCGTCACACCAGCAACGCTATTTTGCTCGTGAATGATCGTTTTGACCTTCATTTTGGCAGCCGCATACACCACTGCTCCACAAACATAACCACCAGTCCCGATCACAACATCTGGTTTGAATTCCTTGATGATCTTTTTAGAGTCATGCACACTCTTTAAAAAGAGATATACTGTCTTAAAATTTTCAGGTGAAAGTGAACGTTTAAAGCCTTGGATCTCGATCGTTTTAAATGAGATCCCAGCATTGGGAACGATCTTACTCTCTAATCCCTTAGTTGTCCCGACATATAAAACCTCTGTGTCAGGTCGTTGTTGTTTGATAGCTTCGATCAGTGCTAGCGCTGGGTAGATATGACCACCCGTTCCGCCACCAGATACTAATAGTCGCATACTATTCATCCTTTTTTTCTAAATTTTCTACTGCTTCGATAAATTTATCGCCACGTTCTTCAAATGTCTTCCATTGATCCCAACTTGCACATGCTGGTGACAATAAGATCGTATCACCTGGTCGACTGAGAGCATAGGCTTTAGGCACAGCGTCGACTGCATCTTTAGCCTCGACGATCTGTTCTAGACCAGCCTGTTTTCCGGCTGCTTTCAATAATTCTTTGGTCTCACCAAAGACGACCAAAGCACTGACATGTTCTTTTAGATATGGTACTAAACGCTCAAAAGTAAAGCCACGATCTAGCCCACCAGCTAACAAAACAACTGGTGTTTTGAAACCGGCAAGTGCTTTTTCAGTTGCTTCGATATTGGTTGCCTTGGAGTCATTGTAAAACTTACGTCCATTAAACGTTGTTACGTATTGAGTTCGATGTCTGACTCCCGAAAAAGTCTGCAATACTTCTACGATATCAGCTGTTGCTACTCCCATGAGTTTGGCCACTGCGATCGCTGCCAAGGCATTTTCAATGTTGTGCGTTCCGGGAACTTTGATCTCATCAGCAGGCATGATCGCTTCATCTTTGAAATATAAGATCCCATCTTCTTCGTAGGCACCTTCTTTAGTAAAGGCTGTTCGTGAGAATGGTACGACCTTAGCTTTAGCTTGTTGGCTAAGCTCACGCCATTCAGCTTGATCAAAATTGACTACAAAGTGATCAGCTTCTGTTTGATTTTTCAACAAACGCATCTTAGCTTTGACATAATTTTCACGTGAACCGTGATAATCAGTATGAGCTTCGTAAATATTAGTCAAGACCGAGATCTTAGGATGGAGCTTAGTGATCCCAAGTAATTGGAAACTGGAGAGTTCCATGACTAAGATATCATCAGCGCTTGCTTTTTGTGCTGTTTTAACAGCTGAGATCCCGATATTACCACAAGCATAGGCCTTATTTTTGTTCTTTAGATGATCTAACATCAAGGAGATCAAAGTCGTCGTTGTCGTCTTTCCATTTGTCCCAGTAACACCTACTAGTTCAGCGTCAGCGATCTCATACGCCAATTCTGGCTCGGTGATGATCAAAAAGCCCCTTTTTTGTGCTTCAGCGATCAAAGGATTCGTGTATGGGATCCCAGGATTTTTGACGATCAATTCCACGTCATCCAACAAAGTAAGCGGATGTGAGCCAACAACTGCCTTGATACCGGCATTTTCCAGCTCAGTCAAGACTTGCTTATCTGTTGGAATATTCTTATCATTTACCGTTACATTTGCTCCGAGCTCTTTTAACAGATAGGCACTATTGAGCCCACTTTTACCTAAACCAACGACTAATACGTTTTTACCCTTATAATCTGTCACATTTTTCATATCTAACGACTTCCTTTGATATTAAATTATCGTCATAACTGCAATGACCGCAGCTACTAGACCAATTGCCCAAAAAGTTAGATCGATACGCCATTCACTCCAGCCACATTCTTCAAAATGGTGGTGGATCGGACTCATCTTGAAGATCCGTTTGCCAGTCAATTTAAAGCTTGCTACTTGTAAGATCACACTAAGTGTCTCTAATACGAAGATGATCCCGATCACCAACAACGATAACTCTTGATGTAAGATGATCGAAACGGCTGCTAAAGCTCCCCCTAGAGCTAAAGAACCAGTATCACCCATGAAGATCTTGGCCGGTTTATGATTGAACCCTAAAAAGGCGATCAAAGCTCCGATCACAGATAAACAGAAGATCAAAACATCGTATTGTGCTTGGTGATAAGCGATGATCGCATAAGCACCAAAGGCAATGATCGCTTGACCTGATACCAAACCATCGATCCCATCGGTCAAATTGACCGCATTTGAAAAGCCGACCAACCAAAAAAGCACAAACAAAACATAAACGAAGCCTAAAGTGACCTCGTGTCCAAAAAATGAAAGCGCAAAGGGCAACTTTTCATGGTGATAGACGGCTAAAAAGATCAAGCCTCCGATTATTTGCCCCAATAATTTTTGCCAAGGCTTCAATCCTTCATTTTGCTTTTTCCATAACTTAACAGAATCGTCAAAGAAACCCAAAAAGCCATATAACAGTAAGATAAAATCTAAGACCAAGATCTTAGGACTCAGCATGTGCAAGCCTAATGGGACCCAAAGCCCCGTAACGATGATCGCTAAATTAAAGACAAAGCCCCCCATCGTTGGAGTTCCCGCTTTTATTTGGTGCCAACTTGGCCCTTCTTCACGGATCATCTGTCCTTGCTTTTTTTTGTGTGCATAGCTGATAAACATCGGTGTAAATAAAGCAGTCAATACTAAACTACTGATCACCGGGATCAACATTTGAAAAATAGTCATGTTATTTTTCCTTCCTCTTTTTTTCTATCTATTTTAATTCAATTGTCAATTTGGTTTGCTTACTTAGCTTCTCGCCAGGTGCAATGCTTTGCTTAGTAACATAGCCATTCCCCTGTACGTCTAAGTCAATACCAGTCAGTTCTGATAATTTCATCACATCAAGTCGCGACCAACCAGTGATATCTGGCATCGTCAGCGTTCCATTTGTGATTAAGATCACACGCTCACCAGTCAACATACTCGTGCCTGCGGTCTGTGATTGTTTAATGATCTTTTTACCTTCTCCAACTATTGCTGGTACTAAGTCACTTTGGGTCACTTCTTCACTAGCTTCTTTAGGTGACATCCCCTTCACATCTGGGACACTAGTCTGTGCCTTTTCATCATTTGAGTCATTTTCCTCATCCAAAACTCGTTTCATCAAAGGATCAAAAATAGAAGCTAACATTCCTGTTTCACCTTGATCAGCAAAAGTCTTAGGCTGTTTCATCGTGATGTATAAGATGTACTTAGGATCATCTATCGGTGCCATCCCAGCAACGGAGAAAAGATAATTAGTCTCACCACTTAAATAGCCTGTTCCATTTTCGTTGGCGATCTGAGCCGTCCCAGTCTTGACCCCAACATCATAGCCATCGATCTTATAAGCAGTCCCAGTCCCGTCTTTGTCAGTCACAACATCTTGCATCATTTCACGAACTTCTTTAGCAGTTGAGCTTCTGATCGGTTTTCCGACCACAGTTGGTGATTGCGAAAAGACTGTTTTGCCATTATTTGGGTCAACAACTTTACTTACTAGATAAGGTTTGACCATCTTACCATTATTAGCCACAGCCGACATTGCTTGTAGCATTTGAAAGACTGTCACATTTATCCCTTGACCAAAAGCAGTATTAGCTTGTTCGATCGGATATTTATATTCAATACTACCCGCTGCTTCATTACCTAAGCCAGCATTCGTTGACTTCAAAAGACCAAATTTTTTGATGTAATTTAACCAAGTCTTTTCCCCCATTGCCTGTTCTAGCTTAGCCATCCCAACATTTGAGGAACGAATGAAACCTTCACGATAGGTAATATCACCCCAACCAGTCGTATTCCAATCATTGATCCGTTGACCATCGATCTGATAAGACCCTGACTTAAAGGTGGCGTTAGCATTATAGTTTCCACTATTGATCGCTGCTGACATCGTCAAGATCTTCATGATCGAACCTGGTTCATAGGTATCTTCTAACAAGATATTGCGCCACATATCATTTAGCCCTTCACCAGTCTGAGGGTTAAAAGTCGGACGTTGACTCGCAGCAATGATCTCGCCAGTTTTGGCATTCATCAAAACAGCTGTCATCGATTTTGGCTTATAAGTTTCTTGGGCTTTATTCATCAAAGTCTCTAAATAAGTCTGGGTCCGTGTATCTAAAGTGGTATAAACATTGTCACCATCTTTAGCGGGCTTACTTTGCGATTTAGAATTAGGTAAAGTCGTCCCACGTGAATCGATGGCGAGCTTATTGACCCCGTTGACACCCTTTAATTGCTTTTCAAAAACCTTTTCTAAGCCCATTACCCCAACTAAGTGGGATTGTTCATTTTCTGCTAGACCAACTAAGTGGGACGCAAAAACCCCGTTAGGATATAAACGTGCTTGGGCAGGCGTAAATTTGATCCCGCTGATCTTAGCGGCCTCGATATTTTTTTTAGTCTCCATTGAGATATGCTTACCTTTACTACCAAGCTCAACTTGATAGAGACCATCGTCAGCATCAAAGAGCTTGAGTAGATCATCATAATTCATCCCTAGATTTTGACTTAAGACCTTAGCAGCTTTAGCTTTTTGTGAATCTTGCAAATAGTCTGGTTTGCCTTCAAGGGTCTTCGCCGATTTAGATAAGACGATATAGATCGAATAAGTCGTTGTATCTTCTGCGATCGGTTGATCTTGTGCATCATAGATCGTCCCACGTTTTGCTTTGATCTCAGTTTGTTCGGCATACATCGTCTGTGCTAATTTGGTCAGATTTTTTCCGTGAGCCGTGTGTGTCAAACCCACATAAAAAAAACGACCAATAAATGTAAGAAAGACGATGATGACGATGAAAAATAACGCTCTTCCAAAATAACTGCGATTTCGCGGGTCTTGTTTTACATTTATCTGCCGTTTTTTAGTACTCATTTGGTAACATTCCTTATGTTTTTATCATTCATTTGTAAACCAACATCCTTGGCGATCTCCATCAAACGTGTCCGGCTAGACAGTTCACTGATCTCCTCTTTCATGTTAGCATTTGAAGTCTGTAAAGTTGAGACTTTTTGATTGATATCTTGGATCGTTGCTTGGGTCTTGGTCACAGCCGTATTCGACCAGATCACCAAACATGACATGACCACTAACAACACACTTAAAGCGATCGCTGCATTGCGTTCTTGTTTAAAATACATTTTTCGCAACTGTCCAGTTGTATTTTGTGGTTGCTGATCTAGCGTAGTTTTTGTCGGTAATGCTTGAGGTGTTTCGAGTTTTCTTGCTGCTTGTGCCAAAGTCTCACATCCTTTACTTTAATTTTTCAATTGCTCTTAATTTAGCCGAGTGCGCCCGATGATTAGCTTTAAGTTCTGCTTCAGACGGTAAGATCGGTTTACGTGTTATCAATTTAAATTCTGGTTCAAGTTCAGCTGGAATGATTGGTAATCCGGCGGGAAGTTCAGGCAAACTCGCTTTTTCTTTGAACATCGTTTTAACTAACCGATCTTCTAACGACTGGAACGTGATCACACTGATCCGACCACCAATATCAAGTACTTCAAAGGCTTGATCTAACGACTCTTCCAAAGCACCCAGCTCATCATTGACTGCTATGCGGACCGCTTGAAAAACTTTCTTAGCTGGATGGCCCCCTTTGCGTCGGGCTTTGGCCGGGATCCCAGCTTTGATCAGGTCAACTAGTTGCCCTGTTGTTTCGATCGGCGCTTGTTGCCTAGCGGCTTCGATCCGCCGGGCGATCGATCTAGCAAATTTTTCTTCGCCATAGCGCATGAAGATCCGGACTAGTTCTTGGTAAGACCAATCATTGATCACCATTTTAGCAGTCAAAGCTTGACTTTGATCCATCCTCATATCCAGTGTTGCATCGTGTTGATAACTAAAGCCACGTTCACCTACATCAAATTGTGGTGAAGAAACACCTAGGTCATATAAGATCCCGTCAACTTTAGTGATCTGTTGCTCTGCTAAACATTCCTTTAGATCACGAAAGTTACTTTTGATAAAGGTCAACTTTTTACTAGCTAACTCATTTTGTAAACGTTTAGTATTGTAATCGATCGCAGTTTGATCTTGGTCAAACGAGAACAATTTTCCTTTATCTGAAAGCTTTGACAAAATTAAACTGGTGTGACCTCCACCACCTAAAGTGCAATCGACGTATACGCCGTCTGGTTTGATATTGAGTTGTTCAACTGCTTCTTCTAATAGCACAGTCACATGATTAAATTCCGTCATTTTCTAATTCCTACAGCTTTCATCTTTCTTGATCCCAATGTATAACGATGATCAAAAAGCGATCATCAAAATATGTATTAAATATATGTTATACAATTAGATATTACCATAGTTCCACACTTTGAACCACAATAATAACTAACAAATTCACGATTTTTATAAAACGTTTTAGATATTTACTAAATATTAGCTTGTTCGCATTTAACTTACATAATACCTAAAAAGCTTGTGACCTCGATCAACAATAAAATAATGTACATTCCAACGATAAAAATATCTAAAGTCCGCCAGTAGACCACAAAAAAACGGCGGACCCGAAAATCATCTTCGATGTACACTAAATACACAGTCAAAACTAGACCAAAAGCACTAGCCGCAAATGCTAAAAACGGTAATAACGAAAGCCCCGTTAAAGTGACCGAAAGTCCGTGGATCCCTAGTAATAATATAAGCATCATGATATCAATGATCCTTAAGCGTTTAGGCCAATATTTAGCGAAATTTTTCTTTAAAAATGTCAATGCCATCCAAATGATCAAAATTACAATTGGCATGATATACCACGTTGCGATCGCTGTAAACATCACTACCATCCTCAATTTAAAATATTATCCCTATTATACCAAGTATTTTTGCTACAAATCAATTATAGACCCACCAAAAACAAGGAAATCTTAACGCTTCATCAAAAGAAACTAACAGCTCACTTGTACTGTGAGATTTGACAGCGACCAACCTTTAAAGGTATAGTATAGTAAAAATCGGAAAGGTGTCGAGTACCGTGAGAGAAAAAAAGAAACGCACAACATTTCAAAAGATCACCATGATCGTTGTTTGGCTCATGTTGATCTTCACACTTGGTAGTGTGATCCTCGGCTCACTTAGTGCTTTCTTCTAAAAGTAATGATGAACTAAAAAAGGAACAGCCCAATTTTCAGGCTGCTCCTTTTTTAGTTCATATATTTAGCGACGAAAGCGCCAACTTTGTCAGTATATATCGTTGGATCTTGGTAATAGGACATCCCATGGGAAGCTCCTTTTACGACCCATAATTCCTTTTTACCAGCACTAGCTTGATAATTTTCATACACCATTTCCGTTGGGACAAAACGATCTTTACTTCCATGGATAAATAAGGTCGGTAATTTATTTTGTTTTAGTTGTTCAGTTGCACTTCCATTTTTGAAATTAAATCCGATAAATGGATGAGCCACCCAACTAGCTGTCGTCAAGATCGGTTCTTTAGGTAGACCAAATTGTGCGCTCAATTGTGTCCCTAATTCTTTGTTGATCGATGAATAACCACAATCTTCGACGATGACTTTGACTTGCTTAGGTAATTTTTCACCACTCATCATCATAACCGTAGCACCACCCATACTCACTCCAAACAGACCGATCTTGGAATCTTGTCCCTCTTTAGCAATGAGCTGTTTGAGCCAATTTTGATAATCTAGCCGATCTTGCCAACCAAAAGTGATATAGCGTCCCTCACTTCTACCTGCTCCACGATCATCAGGTGCTAAGACGTTGTAGCCTAGATCATGAAACATCCGAATGTAACTTGCCATCCGCAAGCTATTTTCGCGATACCCATGAGCGATCACGATCGTCTCATTTGTTGCTTTTTCAGCTGGCACATAGCGCGCCTTTAACGTCAACTTACCATCAGCTGACTTTTCTGTCCAAGTTTGTTGCTTAGTCTGGGCCAACCAGGCTTGATCTTTCTTCAAAAGTGCAGCTTTTTTAGGTGCTGGTGATCCCAAATTGGCCGAATCACGCACAAAAGCATAATTAACAAGGTAGCCATTTACCCCAACATAGATCAACAATAATAGTCCAATGATCCCAATAATGATCTTTTTTCTGTGCTTTTTCATCTTTCTTTCCCTTTTGCCTACAAGATCGGTGATAACAATCTTGAAAAGTATTGTTTAAATTTACGCCAACGTGACTGACGTTCAAAATATTCTGGTGTTAATTTTGTACACTTAGCTAGATCGGCTTCAAAGAGCTCCTTGAGTTTAAGTGCCAATTTACGATCATAGCCAAAAGCGTTTGCCTCAAAGTTTAATTTAAAGCTTCTAAAATCAAGGTTAGCTGAACCAACTGAAGTTATCTGTGAATCGACGACAAACGTCTTAGCATGTAAGAAACCATCATCATAAGTATAAACTTCGACCCCGCTATCGACCAAAACTTTAGCATAATATTCAGTTGCCCGATAAACAAATGCATGATCTGGCATACAAGGGATCATGATCTTGACTTTGACCCCAGATAAGGCCGCTACGACTAACGCTTCTAACACTGAATCGTCTGGTATCAAGTACGGAGTTTGAATGTAAATGTAGTCATTTGCCCCACTGATCAATTTGAGATAGCCCTTCTTGATCGCTTCAACTTCACTATCTGGTCCTGAGGAGATGATCTGTAGACCAACATTACCTTTTTGTCGTTGCAATGGGAACAAACTCTCATCATATTTAACTGGTTCTTTGCCCCGAACATTCTTGATCGTTGCGTTCCAATCCATCAAAAAGCGTGATTGCATGGCGATAACAGCATTACCGACAACGCGTAGATGCGTATCACGCCAATGACCAAATTTCTTGGAACGACTGAGATACTGATCACCAATATTAAAGCCACCGATATAGCCGATCATCCCATCAATGATCGCTAGTTTACGGTGCTCACGATAATTGATCCGTGGGCTGTGGATCCAAGCTTTTTTATAAGCAAAGAATGGTTCTGCCTCACCACCAAATTTTTCCAAATTGTCAAAGAAATGCCGTTTTTGTCCTCGCGATCCCATGCTATCATAGATCACGCGTACTTTAACACCACGTTTAGCCGCTGCTTCAAGGCTGGTTAAGATCTTATTACCGATCCGATCACTGAAAAAAGAATAATATTCCAAGTGAACGTGATGCTTTGCAGCATCGATATCGGCTAGTAGTTTAGCAAACTTATCATGACCATCATCGTAAATATCGACTTGATTATTTTTGGTCAAGATCGCTTGATCAGTTTCAAGTAACAAACGAACTGTTTGGCGTGCTTCGGGTGTACGCAACCCTTCTGGTAAAAGCTCTTCTTCTTGCCATTGTTCTTTTTGCAACTCAACGAGCTGATCGATCCCGAGCCGCTCTTGCATTTTTAGATCAAACATCTTTTCTTTGGAGATCTTTTTCCCAACTAATAGATAGATCCCAAAACCGATCACTGGCAATAGATTGAGCACCAATAACCAAGCCCAAGTTGCTGTAATATCACGTTTTTCTTTAAAAACTGTGATGATCGCTGCAATGACGTTCAATAGTAATATCACTATCAGCACACTAACTAATGTGTCCATTATTAAATTCTACCCCTCCATTATATGATCATTAACCTAGTATACACCTTAGTTTTAAAGCTGTCAGGGTCAGTTTACATTTTCACCGAACCATTTACGGTTCAAACGCTCTAACGTCCCATTTTCCTTTAAAACTTTAAACGCTTCATTGATCTTCTTTTGAAGGGTCTTGTCTCCCTTGCGTAGCCCGACTACAAAATCTTCAGACGCAAATCCAGCGTTTTCTTTCCGATAACTAGCTGGATCTTTTTTGTGTGCAATATAGTAATTGGCATAAACACTATCGATCAATAGACCTTGGATCCGATCAGCATCTAGATCCATGAAAGCATTGTTGAATGTATCGTATTGGATCGCTTCTTTTACATATTGTTTTAAAACTTTTGGTTCATCCAAGTAGGCTTGATAGCCCGAAGATCCACTTTGTAAGCCTAAGATCTTCCCTTTCATGGCACTATCATTTATGATCTGTTGGCTTTTTTTACTTACTAAGTATTGTTCGTTCTTTAGATATGGCTGGCTGAAAGCCACATTTTTAGCCCGTTCATCCGTCTTCGTATAGCCATTCCAGATCAGATCGATCGTTTGGTTGCGCAATTCAGTTTCTTTCATTGACCAGTCGATCGTCTGAAAATCAGGCGTGATCCCGTACAATTTAAAGACTTCCTTAGCTAGATCGATATCATATCCAACGAGCTTGCCATCTTTTTGACGAAAGCCCATTGGTACAAAACTATCATCTAGTCCGATCACGACCCGCTTTTTTTGCTCGATCTGTTGCCAAGTATCGACCGTATCTGCTCTTTTTTTGACATCATTGCAGCCCGAAACGACTAATAAGAGACTTAGACTTAAACCAAGCGCTAGTAATTTTAAATATCGTTTCATCTATCTCAATTCCTTTAATTAGCCAGTGGTTTCACACGTAAAATATCATCAGCGATCTCTTCAGCAAAATCAATATCGTGCGTGACGATGATCTGTGTCATTTCATCTTTCTTTAGGTCCAAAATGATCTCTTTGACAGTATCTCGCAAGCCTGGATCTAAAGCTGAAGTAGGTTCATCATAACATAAGATCCGTGGCTTCATCGCTAGGGCGCGTGCGATCGCGACTCGTTGTTTTTGTCCCCCAGACAATTGCCAAGGGTAAAGATCACCCTTATCTCCAAGCGCTAACTTTTGCAAAAGTTCTTGGGCTTCTACTTGTACTTTTTTCTTGTCTTTTTTTAAGACCATCGTTGGAGCTAACATCACATTTTGTAACACGGTCAAATGTGGAAAAAGATTGTATTCTTGAAAGACGACACCGATCACAGCATCATTAGTGCTATTGACATATGGATCAAAGGCGACCCCATCCACCAAGATCTGCCCACTATCGATCTGCTCTAGACCACTGATACATCGTAAAAGTGTGGTCTTGCCACCACCGGATTGTCCTACGATACACAAGATCTTGCCATCTTCTACAGTCAGATCAACATGATCTAAGATCGTCTTATCGCCAAATTTTTTAGTTACTTCTTTTAGTTCTAGCATGTTGATCACTCCTTATTTCCAATAACTATAGTGTTGCTCGACCTTTTTCAAAACATAAGTGAAAAAAGCTGTCATCATCAAATACATCGCTCCCACTAATAATAGTGGTACTAAAGTCACATCACGACTTGTTGCAACATTACCAGCCCGCAAGAGATCCCCTAGACCGATCACATAAACTAAACTCGAGTCTTTGACTAAGTTGATCACTTCATTACCGATCGAAGGGATCACGATCTTGATCACTTGTGGAGCTACGACTTTGCGGATCGTTTGCCAGTAACTCAAACGTAAGACTTTAGCACTTTCATATTGCCCTTTATCGATCGATTGTAGTCCCCCACGAAAGATCTCGGCAAAATATGCTGTATAGTTCAAAATAAATGCCACCAATGCAGCTTCATAACGTGGTAACACTATCCCCGTTCCTAATAGTGGGAGTCCATAAAAGACAAAGATCAACTGCAATAACAGCGGTGTCCCCCGCATCAGCCAAACATAGATGCCTAATATTTTTTGAAGTATCTTAAACCGTGACATCATCCCTAAAGAAACGATCAACCCTAGAGGCAAAGAGCCAACTAAGGTCCAAAAAAATACTGATAAGGTCACTCCCATACCTGAAATCAACGAGGGCATGACTTCCATGATATAATCCATCCCAAATTCCTCCATTTTTTAACTTACTGGTAAAAAAATACCCTCTTGGAAAAGATCCAAGAGGGCGTTTTACGCGGTTCCACCTCATATTTACTCCTTTCTCGCAAAAGGAGTCTCAGTGAGTTAACTTAACTCAAGTGTAACGGACTTCTGACCGGATACACCTACTGCTTTGTGTTCAGTGTACCAATTCACGGATGTGGTTCAAAAATGCCACCTCTATCCTTTTCAGCTCCCAGATAGTCTCTTTTTCAGGTAAACATCTTCTACTCTTCCGCTCGATATCGTTAAATAATTTTTCATAAAGATTACCATTTATCGGTAAAACTGTCAACAACAAATCTGGCTTATTTACGTTTGAACCAAGAACTCATCTTCTTGAAAAAGCCACCTTGTTCGTCTTCTTTGAGTGTCATCAATGGGATCGTTTCACCCTCTAAGCGACGTGCGATATTACGATATCCCTTAGATGCTTCACTCTTTTCATCTAGGATAACAGGTTCACCCTTGTTAGAAAAACCAATTACATTATCATCATCAAAGACGATCCCGATCAATTTGATCGACAAATGACGCGTGATCTCATCAACATCCATCATCTGACCATCGTGCATCATCTTTTTTTTGATCCGATTGATGATAAGCATCGGTGGTTCTTCTAAATTTTGTTGTTCAAGCAGTCCTACTACCCGATCAGCGTCACGAACTGCCGAGATCTCAGGTGTTGAGACTACGATCGCTTCATCAGCACCTGCTACCGCATTAGCAAAGCCTTGTTCGATCCCAGCTGGGCAATCGAGCAACACATAGTCAAATTCAGACCGTAACTCAGCAACGATCTGTTTAGCCTCTTCTGGTTCAAGCGCTGATTTATCCGTATTTTGAGCTGCAGGCAACAGGAATAAATTATCGCCGAAGCGCTTATCTTTGATCAAGGCTTGGGGTAATTTAGCTCTACCTTGCGCCACATCAATGATATCGTAAATGATCCGATTATCTAAGCCTAAAATAACATCTAGGTTTCTTAAACCGATATCTAGATCGACCAGACAGACTTTTTTGCCCATTAAAGCTAAGGCAGTTCCGAGATTAGCAGTCGTAGTTGTCTTACCAACACCGCCTTTCCCCGATGTAATAACGATCGATTTTCCCATTTAAAACCCTCCTATTTGTGTAAAAATTTTAGGCCTAAGTGTTTTTAATTCAGCAAGCGTCGTATAACTTAAAGCATGCAGGTCATTGACATAAGCAACGACTTTATCAGCTTGCATATCTGGCTCGATAATGTCCACTAGATCACTGATCCGAACTTGTTGTGCTCGTTTAAAATTCCCAGCGATCACTGCGATCACATTATCATTGTAACCAGCATGTAAGATCCCTTCGACATCGCCTAAAACAAAGATACTCCCGGTCGCTTGTAAAATGCCACCTTTATGGATATTGCCTAAAAACAAGACATCGCCTTTGATCAACTTGACTTGACCATTACGGATCGTATCACTATTGACATGAACTGTATGTTCTTCCATAAATTCAAGTGCATCTTTAGTATCTACCACATCAGAAACAAACTTATAGATCGAAAAACGAGGATAATTTCCAACTAACTCTTCGATCTTTTGCTTTTGTTTTGCACCCAACAAGCGTTTTTCGGTATTGACCGTAAATGAGATCTGTTTTTCTTCACCGACAGTATCAAGTTGTAGTTTTCGAAATAGGTCTTTTAATTCGGATAGGGCTTGATCAAAATCTGCATTATCACGTATGATCAGTTCATATCCGTCTTTGTAGCCCTTTAACACAGCTGCCTGCATCAGCTTGCACCTTCCTTATTTATCGAGAAGAATACTTCTCAAAGAAATTTTTGACTGGGATAAATAATAGCGAAAATACCGCCAAGTTATACGCCAGTGACGGCCCTAAAGTCTGAACCACAAAATCAGCTGAACCAGTTGTCGTCAGACCGATCAAAGAGTTGGCCCAATATGCCAAAGCCGTAACGAGCGTAACATCTATCAGATATATTAATAGTACCACAATAAAGTTAGAAGTGAAAAAACGATACACTTCTCGATTCAAATAAATGATCAAAGGAAAAATGATCATAAAGATCCCTAAGATCCCCGTATAGTACATATCAAAGATCACCCCAGCAATAAATGCCCACAACATCAAACGGTCAACTTCGCCATAGAAGATCGCCATCACTAGCCATAGCAAAGTCAAACGACTCTCGATCGAAAGCGAACTTGTAAAAAAATACTGAGCATATAAGCTACTAAACGTCCCGTCCAAAACGATGCAGATGATCAACCCTAGGGGAAAATAATATTTTAGCTTGGAATTTGCCATCATTATGCCCCCTAGTCTGCACGTTTAGCCACGGTCACAACACTAAGATCTGTCATATCAGCAGCTGGCTCGATATAAACTTTTGTAGCTAAACCATCATCGTCATCCGTTGTCTTGACAACTTTTCCGATCAATAAGCCCTTAGGTGTATTACCACCCATTCCAGAAGTAATGACCTCTGTATTCTTCTTGATCTTTTTCTTAGAAGTGATCTGTCCCATGATCAACTGATTTTTTTGTTTGTCATAGCCAGTGATCAAGCCGTTGATCACCTCACCATCACTTTCTAGTTGGACTGCAAAGCGGTTAGCCGAATCATTTTGCGTCGTGAGCAATTCGACTTTACTATTGGTCTTATTGACTTCAACGACACGTCCGACTAAGCCCTTACGTGACAAAACCGCAGCATTTTTAGTCACACCTGCAAATGATCCCTTTGAGATTATGATCTGATTTTGCCAAGAAGAGGGTGTCCGTGATAAAACATGGGCACTGATCTTTGAATAATCAGTCAAGCTTTCATCTAATTTCAACTGTTCTTTTAATTGTTTATTTTCCTTACGTAAGGTCTGATTTTCAACTTTATCGGCTGCCAAACTATCGATCTGTTGCTTTAATTTTTGATTTTCCTCATACGTGTTGAGTAGATCAGAAACAGAGCCCCCTACATGAGCAACTCCGGCAACTGGAAAACTAATGACCCGATCAACTAGACCAAAAGCTTCATTGCCAAACTGTTGCACAAACGTTGGCATCGATCGATTATTACGCACTGTGATCGAAAATGCGATCAGTAAAAAACTGATGATCAAAGCGACCAGTGTAATAACAAGTTTTTTATTGAAAAAAAACTTTTGCATAAAAAACCTCCTGAACTCGATAAGATCCGCATTAAAAATTAAGAGGCTGGACGACTAAACCCCAACCTCCTAACTCTAGACTTTAACCGCCTATTTATCTTTTCTTCATTACGTCAATGCTTTTAAGTGATTCACCTGTCCCAACAGCCACACAATCAAGTGGATCTTGCGCCACGAACACAGGCACTTTTGTTGCTTCAGAGATCACATCTGGTAAGTGGCGTAATAAAGCACCCCCACCAGTTAGAACGATCCCATGGTCGATCACGTCAGCCGCGATCTCAGGAGATGTTTCTTCTAGTGTTTCTTTGATAGCGGTGATGATCTCTTGCACTACTTCTTGGATCGCTTCAGCTACATCTTCTGGACGGATCTCGATCGTCTTAGGTAGACCTGTTACCAGATCACGCCCACGGATCGTTTGACTATCTAATTCCTTAGCAGCTTCAATAGAAGCAGATGCAACATTGATCTTTAATTGTTCAGCTGTACGTTCACCGATCAACAAGTTGTAATTTTTACGTACATAGTAGATGATCGAATCATCGATCTTGTCACCAGCCATCCGGATCGAACGGCTAGATACGATCCCACCCAAGGAGATCGTTGCAACGTCAGTCGTCCCACCACCAATATCAACGACCATGCTACCGGTTGGATCCATAACTGGTAGACCCGCACCGATCGCAGCCGCAAATGGTTCTTCGATCACGTATGCATCTTTAGCTCCCGCAACTCGAGTAGCATCGATCACAGCACGCTTTTCAACTTCGGTTACACCACTAGGTACACAGACCATAACATATGGCTTAGCAGTCTTGCTACCAACAGCTTTTTCAATATAGTATTTCATCATGGAAACAGTTGTATCATAATCCGCAATGACACCGTCTTTCATTGGACGGATCGCTACGATACTTGCTGGTGTACGCCCGATCATATCACGCGCTTCTGAACCAACAGATACGACTTCGCCAGTTTTAGTATTTTTAGCTACGACAGAAGGTTCGCGTAACACGATCCCCTTATTTTCAGCATAAACGATCGTATTAGCAGTCCCTAAATCGATCCCGATATTTTTTGTTCCGATTCCGAACACGTTGTTTCATCCCTTCGCAAACTCTAAATGAGTACTTAATTCAAGATATTTTAATTGTAACATTGAATCGCCGTGTTTCCAACATATTTTCATGTTTTTACCTTAGCAATAACAATTAAAAAGAAAAACTTTTGATCCTTTTTTGAAAAAACTTTCAGCTAACTCGATCAGTTACTTTAGCTAGCAAAAAATTTTATAAATTTTGAAATTGATCATCTTCAATTTCAGTATTATATCATAAATCAAAGCTTAATTTTTATTTAACCTAGATAAATTTTCATTTCAACTAATTTTTTTAAAATATCTTAACCTTTACAGGATCGTGACTAAAGCCGCTTGAAAGCCTTTTTTACCCTCAACTTCAACGAATTCGACTCTTTGACCTTCTTCTAAGATCTTGTAACCTGATTTTTCGATCGCCGTATAATGGACAAAAAGATCCTCTTTAGGCGCATTGTCAGGAGAGATAAAACCATAACCTTTATCCTTATTAAAACGACGTACTGTTCCTTGTAACATAAAATCCACCTATCTAATTAATATTTTTTCTTCACGCATACTCAAATATGTATGCTCGCCAACGATAATATGATCCAATAAAGCGATCCCTAAAAGCTCGCCACACGCCTGTAAACGTCTGGTCAAAGCGATGTCATTGGGTGAAGGTGTCACCTGACCACTAGGGTGATTATGGACCACGATAAAGCGGGCTGCACTGTACTTTAGTGCCAATTTCAAGATCTCTCTTGGATGGACTGTAGCTTCATTTAGCGTTCCCACAAAGATCTCTTCTTGGGCTAAGATCTGATTTTTAGTATCTAAATAGACACCCCACAGAACTTCTTGTTTACGCATTGCTAACTTAGCACTCATATACTCACCGATCACCTTACTAGAACAGATCTGACCCAATTCTAACGGTGGTTTTAAAGCATAGCGCTTAGCAAATTCACATAAAAGCAATAAATAATACTGGAGTTTGGTGTCAGCAGTCAACTTGGTCCAATCAGTAACTCCAAAATACTGGAACTGCGCTAGAGAATCAGCCTGCATAAAGTAGCGCTCGACCACTTGATCAGCTAATTGGTTATCCAGCAAAAATCCCAATAATTCACTTAAAACGATCTTATCTGTTAAATTCTTTAAATTCATTTTCAAGCCCCCTTACTTTATAAAATTCGCAAACGGGGCTAAAAATCATTTATTTTTTGATGAGATCTCGTACAGCCACTAGATCGGGCAAGATCGCCACTGTATGTTCTTTCTCATATACGGTCGGCAAAATGATATCTGGCACCATAACGACTGGGATCTTAGCATTATTAGCTGCTTTGACACCATTCAATGAATCTTCAATGATCAAAGTTTCGTTTTTAGCCGGACAGCCAGCTTTTTTCCACGCTTTTTCAAAGATCTCCGGTGATGGCTTAGCATGTGTCACGTCATCAGCCGAAACGATATGAGCAAAGCGCCCTGAAATATTTGTCTTTTCCAAATAGTATTCGATATCTTTTTTGAAATTGCTTGAAGCGATGACATAAGGGATACTTTGTTCATCCAAATAAGCAGTCAATTCTTTAAAGCCAGGTTTTAATTCTAATTTTCCGGCTTCTACGATCGGATAAACATTATCCATACTCATCTGATAAAAACGATCGACCAACTCACGGCTACCATAATCTTTAGCCATCTGGGCAAGCATCGGTTCTGTCCCTGCTCCGATAAATTGCTTATAATATTTTAAAGTGTAGTTTGGCATTTGGAGTTTATCAGCCGCTAGCTTATTAGCTTCAAAATACACTTTTTCAGAATCAAATACGACACCATCCATATCAAAGATCACTAATTTCAAATCCATCTTATATCCTCACGATCTAAATAAAATAGTTTCTTACTTCCGATACAAAATATAACGAACCCGTAAATAGTAGCATATCGTCGCTTGAGATCTCTTGCATGACCTCAGCCAAAGCTTCTGGCCATGCTTCATAGAAACGACCTTGTTCATGACTGACTGCACGTGGCGCATCAAAACTGACCGTAAACAACTCGACATTTGGTAACTGCTCTAATTTGGCTACCATAGCCTTAGCTTGCTTATCAGCTAGGACCGAAATGATGACATAGATCTGTTTATCGGCAAAATTTTGTTTTAATGTTTGAACTAATTGCTGGACCGCATCAGCATTATGCGCTCCATCCAAAACGATCAACGGCTCATCATTTATCTTTTCAAAGCGTCCAGCCCATTTTGTCTGTTTTAAAGCAGTTTTGATCTCTCTTAGAGTTGGAGAAAAGCCATCTCTTTTAGCCAAGATCAAAAATGCACTCACAGCCAAACTAGCATTGGCAACTTGATATTGCCCTAACAATGAGATCGCTAGCTTAGCTTTGATCCCGAAACCTTGATATGTAAAGCTTTCACCCCAAACACTAGCTCTTTTTTCAGGCAAGAACGTATAATCTACTCCCGCTTGGTACAAAGAAGCATTTCTTTTTACAGCCTGTGCTTGAATAACAGCCAAACATTCTGGCACTAATTTTCCAACGACGACCGGCCGAGCTTGTTTGATGATCCCCGCTTTTGCTGTGGCGATCTTAGCCAAAGTATCCCCTAAGATCTGAGTATGATCTAGCGCAACCTCAGTGATCACCGCTAACTCAGGTGTCAAAATATTAGTCGAGTCATAAAGACCGCCGATACCCACTTCAACGACCGCATAATCAGGTGCCATCTTAGCAAAATATAAAAACATCAGCATTGTGACGACTTCAAATTCCTTAGGTCCTTCACCAGCATATTCTTTATCAAGTCGTGAAATGACTGGTAATAATTCATTTAACAGCTCTACCAATATCTGATCACTGATCGGTTCGCCATTAAGCGCGATCCGTTCGTTAAAGCGCGTGATGTAAGGCGAGGTAAAGGTCCCGACCGTAAATCCTTGGCTTTGCAAAAGTTCACTTAAAAAAGCAACGGTCGACCCTTTGCCATTAGTCCCCGTAACGTGGATGAATTTGGTCTTTTTTTGTGGATCACCCAAATAATGAGCAAAACGGCGCATCCGCTCTAAATCGGGGGACTTTGTAAATTTGCGACGTCCATGAATAAATTCGACCGCTTCAGTATAGCTTTTGATCTGCATTTTTTCGCCTCATTCACCTAAAAATATCTTATTTCCAGTATAACACAAAGCACATAAAAAACGCTCACCCCGAAAGGCAAGCGTTATTTAAAAATTAATCAACTTGAGCTTTTAGATCCTTGATCCGTTCGTTAGTTGCGCTTAATTTTTCACGATAACCTGCTAATTTTTCTTTTTCTTTAGCAACAACTTCAGCTGGTGCATTGGCAACGAAGCGTTCATTGCCAAGTTTCTTTTCACCACGTGTCACTTCAGATCCTAATTTCTTAGCTTCTTTTTCCAAACGTGCGATCTCTTCATTTAGATCGATCAGATCAGCTAACGGTAAGTAAACTTCAGCACCTGTGATCACAGAAGTCATCGCTAAGGCTGGAGCTGTCACATCAGCACCGATCTCAAGATGTTTTGGATGGCAGAAACGTTCGATATATTCTTGGTTGTTTTCAAAGACTGCTTTAGTCGTCTCAGAAGTCGTCTTGATCAAAATATCGATCGCTGAAGACATTGGTGCATTAACTTCGGCTCGATTGTTACGCACAGCTTTGATCAATTCGATCAAGTTGTCCATTTGTTCTTCGGCTGCTTGATCATCGAATTCTGGATGTTCAACTGGGTAAGTAGCGGTTACCAAAGATTCACCTTCATGTGGCATTTCTAACCAAATTTGTTCAGTTACAAATGGCATGATCGGATGTAAGAGACGTAATGTTTGGTCCAAGACATAGCATAAAATACTTTGAGTATTTTGCTTAGCTTTAGCATCGTCACCTGTCAAGTTTTCCTTAGCCATTTCGATGTACCAATCACAGAAATCATTCCAGATGAAGTTGTAAAGCGCGCGACCTGCTTCACCAAATTCATAGTTATCAAAGAGGCGAGTCACTTCTTTGACAGTATCATTCAAGCGACTCAAGATCCATTTGTCAGCTAGTTGCCATTCTGCTTTAGCTGGCAAAGTAGCTGTCGTATCTTCATCAAGGTTCATGATCACAAAGCGACTTGCATTCCAGATCTTATTGATAAAGTTCCAGGCTGCATCCATCTTCGTATAGGAGAAACGAACGTCTTGACCTGGTGCTGAACCATTGGATAAGAACCAACGTAAAGCATCAGCACCATACTTATCGATCACATCCATTGGATCGATACCGTTACCAAGTGACTTACTCATCTTCCGTCCTTGTTCGTCACGGATCAAACCGTGGATCAAAACATCCTTAAATGGACGACGACCAGTAAATTCGATACTTTGGAAGATCATCCGTGAGACCCAAAAGAAGATGATATCATAACCTGTGACTAACGTATTAGTTGGGAAGTAACGCTTGAAATCAGGTGCATCCGTATCTGGCCAACCCATCGTTGAAAATGGCCATAAAGCACTAGAGAACCAGGTATCTAAAACATCAGGATCTTGTTCCCAGTTTTCGATATCAGCTGGAGCTTCTTCACCAACATAAGTTTCACCCGTGTGCTTGTTATACCAAGCTGGGATCTGATGCCCCCACCATAATTGGCGTGAAATGACCCAATCATGAACATTTTCCATCCATTGGGTGAAAGTCTTTTCAAACCGTTCTGGTACAAAGTCGACCCGATCATCAGAATCTTGGTTAGCCAAAGCAGCTTGGGCTAAAGGTTTCATCTTAACGAACCATTGCGTTGATAAACGAGCTTCAACTGGAACACCAGTCCGTTCTGAGTGACCCACACTGTGCGTGATCTTTTCGATATTTAACATGTAACCTTGATCTTCAAGATCTTTAACGATCGCTTTACGGGCATCAAAGCGATCCATTCCATTGTATTTACCAGCCCGTTCATTCATCGTCCCATCATCGTTCATCGTGTTGATCCGTTCTAAGTCATGACGGTTACCGACTTCAAAGTCATTAGGATCGTGCGCTGGAGTGATCTTCACCATCCCTGTCCCAAATTCAGGATCAACATATTGATCGGCAATGATCGGGATATGACGACCTTGAAGTGGCAAGAGTACTTCTTTACCGACCAAGTCTTTGTAGCGTTCATCTTTTGGATTGACTGCCACAGCCACATCACCCATCATCGTTTCTGGACGTGTCGTTGCGATCTCGATGTAGTCTTTACCATTAAATGTCGTTCCATCAACGAATGGATATTTTACATGGTAAAAGGCCCCTTCGTCATCTTGGTGGATAACTTCGATATCGGATAAAGCAGTCCGAGCCTTTGGATCCCAGTTGATGATGTATTCACCACGATAGATCAAGCCTTTTTCATATAATTTTACAAAGACACGTCTAACAGCATGAGATAATCCTTCATCCAAGGTAAAACGTTCGCGGTCATAATCCAAAGAAAGACCTAATTTAGCCCATTGTGCATGAATGATATCAGCATATTCACCTTTCCATTCCCAAACCTTATCGATGAACTTTTCACGGCCTAGATCATAACGGGAGATCCCTTCTTCAGCTAAACGTGCTTCAACTTTGGCTTGCGTTGCGATCCCAGCATGGTCCATCCCAGGAAGCCATAAGGTATCAAAACCTTGCATCCGTTTTTGTCTGATCAACATATCTTGTAACGTTGTATCCCAAGCATGGCCCAAGTGTAACTTACCAGTCACGTTTGGTGGTGGGATCACGATCGAATATGGTTTAGCTTCTTGATCGCCATTTGGCTTGAACAAACCAGCATCGACCCATTTTTGATAACGTCCTGGTTCAACTTGACTAGGATCGTATTTGGTTGACATTTCGATGTCACGTGCCATTATTATCTTCCTTTCTTATCTTGACCGGATCTAAACAAAAAGGCACCGCCATCCGCTTAGGACGACAGTGCCGTGGTACCACCTAAATTGGGTCTTTACCCCTCTTTGATCTGCGTTAACGAATAGATATCCGGTCTTACTTACTTAGTTTCAGTAGGACAGCTCACAAGCTACTATCTGATCGTCTGTTAAAGCGTCGCACCCACCCGCTTCTCTCTGAAAACAGTTTGCGATCAGACCCTCTTGTTCAAAGCTTATAGATGTATTTTAGCCTTGAAATAAGAACGCGTCAAGCGCTTTTTATAGCAACTCTGCGAAATCTGCTTGTTTTTCGTTCATAAATCCATCACCGATCTTGATATCTGTGATCGTGATATTTTCCATTGCCCGAGCTAACAGACCTTCAACATCAAGGCGTTCTTCGTAATAACGTGCCTTATCGATCTTTGGCTTAGTCTTGGGAGCTGGTGGCGCAAAGATCGTACAGCAATCTTCAAATGGTTGGATGGAAAGATCGAATGTATCGATATCTTGAGCGATCTTGATGATCTCATTTTTATCCATCGAAACTACTGGACGTAAAACCGGCATCGTCGTTACATCGTTGATCGCTGCCATACTTTCCAGTGTTTGTGAAGCTACCTGCCCCAGAGCTTCCCCGTTAAAGATCGCTAAACCATTACGCTTTTTGGCGATCATTTCACTTAAACGCAACATAAAGCGCCGTTGGATCGTCATCAAGTAACCAGATGGAACTTTTTCTTTGATCGTCTCTTGGATCTCAGTAAATGGCACAGCAATAAATTGGATCCGACCAACATATGGGGTCAACTTAGCAGTCAATTCCTTAGCCTTATTCAAAGCTTGTTCACTGGTATATGGTGGGCTAAAGAAGTGGACCATTTCAATATCCACTCCACGTTTCATTGCTAAATAACCGGCAACTGGCGAATCGATCCCACCAGAAAGCATCAACATGGCTTTGCCTGCTGTCCCGACCGGAAGACCACCGGCACCATCGATCGTTTCAGAAGAAAGATAGATCCCATTAGCCCGAACTTCAACGCGTAAGATCATATCCGGCTCTTTCATCTTGACTTTGATCCCTGGGACCGTCTTTAAGATGTGGCCCCCCAACATATCATTTAATTCGTTAGTATCGTATTGGAAGTTATGATCAGAGCGGCGTGTGTTGATCTTGAAGGTCATCCCTTCGCAGAATCGTTCAGCCACCATTTGTGTAGCGACTCTCTTGACTTCTTCGACATCACGAGCGACCCGGATCGAAGGTGAAAAGTTTTGGATCCCAAAAACTTGTTTCAAACGTTCCATGACTTTAGTCGAGTCTTCGCCATTTAATTGAATATGCATCCGATCACGATGAGCTTTGACCACTAACTCTGGAAAATCATGCATTGCTTGCCGAACATTGAAACCTAAGCGATCGATAAAGTTACGTCGGTTTTTACCCTTAGTTGAAAGTTCGCCATAACGAACCATAATTTCTGTATATTGCATCTTGCTTCCTTTCTATTTTTACGAATTGATCTTTAAAAATTTTTGATAGATATCATCAAAGATCTGATTGAATTTATCTGCTTCAGCCATCGTATTATTTTCATCTAGACTGATACGTACAGCAGAGGTTGCGATCTTATCATCGACTTGCATTGCGTGTAAGGTCGATGAAACTTGACCTTTTTTAGATGAACAAGCGCTAGTCGTCGAGATAAAGACGCCTTGATCTTCAAACGCATGGACGATCGTTTCACCGCGTACGCCTGCGATCGCAAAACATAAGATATGTGGCGCAAACTTATCATCCAACTGTGAAAAAAGCGTCACTTTATCAAACTTTTGTAAATGCTCAAAGATCTTTTGCCGGATCGCTTGTTCATGCACAACATTTTTTGTTTCATTTTCCAGCAATAAGCGTAAGGCTTTAGCCATTGCAGCGATCGCCGGAAGATTCTCTGTACTACTGCGCAAATTTTTCTCTTGTCCACCACCAGATAAAAGTGGCGCTAATTTTCGCCCAGATCGCTTGTACAAAAAACCAACGCCACGTGGAGCATGGAATTTATGACCTGAAAAAGTCACTAGATCGACTCTTTCATCCATGATCAGATCAGTTAACCCCTTACCTACCGCTTGAACTGCATCGACATGAAAATGAACTTTAGGATGATCAGCTAAGACTTGGGCGATCTTATTTATCGGTTGGATCGTTCCGACCTCGTTGTTGACCGCCATAACTGATACTAAGATAGTATCCTTACGTAAAGCTTGTTTTAGATCTTCAACTGATACTCTCCCATTTTCATCAACTGGTAGATATGTGACTTCAAAGCCTAACTTTTCAAGCTGTTTCATCGAATTGAGCACGGCTGGATGTTCAACTTGTGTCGTGATCAAGTGTTTACCATAGATCCCTTTTTCGAGCGCTGTTCCTTTGATCGCCCAATTGTCGCCTTCTGTACCCCCACTAGTAAAAAAGATCTCTTCTTTTTGACACCCAAGGAGTTCTGCGATCTGTGCTCGGGATTGTTCAAGTAGATTATAGGCATTTTCACCCATTTTGTGTAACGAGGAAGGATTGCCCCAGATCGCTTCACTGACTTTTGTATAGGTCGTTAAAACTTCTGGATGAACTTTTGTCGTTGCACTGTTATCAAAATATATCATGCTGACCCCTCTTTAATAATTTAACTTACTTATTGTAATTTATAATCACAAAAAGTACAAATTAATTTGCCATTACAAATTATAAGGACTAAAGCTTAGTTGTGCAACTTAGCTTTAGTCCTTAGCAAATATTTTAGATGACTTCGCGCCGGTCATTTCCCGCCTTATAATCATTTTCGATCCGTTTATAACACCCTGGCTCAACCGTTTCAAGTGCCTCAGAGATAACATCTAAGGCTCTCATATAGTCATAATTCTTGTTAAAAAGCTCGACTGCATGGGCATATGCAGATGCAACCTCTGGATAACGTGTCCGATAGCGGTTAGAATATTGCAACATTGCTTCGGTCAAAGTTGAACTATCGATGATCTCTTGGGTCTTTTGTGCCAAAACGTCAAGATCTGATTGCGTATTGATCAGATCACGTGCGATCTGTTCCATATCGATCTGGATCTTGTTTAGGTCTTGATCCAAACTTTCGATCTCACGTCCGACCTTGAAGAAATATTCAACGTAATCATTGGGAAGCCCTGGTAAATTCAAGATCTCGACCTCACGCTTCAAACGGTGGATATCATTATCAAAGCCTTGAACTGCCGCTTGGGCTTCTTTTTCTTCTTCAAAGAGATCAGCCACACTTTCACCGATCTCTTTTTGTTTGAGTTCGATCTTCTTTAAAGCTTCCAGATCAGCTGTTTGCTGTTCTAACACTTCAGAATAGACGATCACATCTTTTGGCTTAGCTTGCATATAAGCGATAAAATTCTTGTCGATCTTCTTTAACTGTTCGTTCAATGCATGCGCTTCTTCCATTTCATTATGGTTGAGCGTGTAATTTTGGCTCAAACGATCCAATTCGATCAATAATTCTTTTTCTTGATGCTTGGCATGTTCAATAAAGTCAGCTAGATGCTTTTCTTGCCGTATTACCTTAAGTTTAGCGTTATACTCATTTTCCATGATGTCATAAGCTTCATCGATCATATCGGCGATCTGTTGATCAAGGGTCTCAGCTTTAGGTACATCAGCTTGCTTTAAGTTAGCTTCATTTTCTTTACAATTTTGTTTGATAGCATCCAAGTGTTTTGCCAGATCTTTTTTAAAGCCATATTTTTCAGCTTGCAATTTGGAATAGCCAGCGTTTAATTCCTGCAATTGTTCTGGGAAAATATTCTTTAAATTACGATAGATCGGTGGTAATTTCTTTAGCGCGATCTTCAACAAACGTGTTTGTTGCTTGAGTTTTTCTAAAAGTTCGCTTGATCTAGCATAATCACCTTCTTCAGTCACTTTAGAATACTCGTCAAAATCTTTTTCTAATGTCGCTAATTCTTTTTCTAGTTCATCGATACTTGGCCCATAAGAGAAATTCTTTGCTAGTAAAGTCTTTCTGATCTTTTGATACTCTTCTTTGAGTTCACCGATCGCTTTTTTGTGGATCTCAGCAGTCTGTTTGATCTCAGCTAACTCAAGCTTTAATTGCTCATATCGTTGCTGAGCTTTAGCTAACTGAGCTTCATTTTGCTTGAGCTCACCATTGATCTTCCAAAAACGGTAATGCTCTAATTCAGCTTGCAACTTGTTCAAATACTCTGAGATCTCAGGTAATTGTTGGTTCACCAAAACATAATAGGAGTGTTCTACTGCTTCAAATTCACTTAAACTATCTCCTGATAATGTCATTTTTTTAACTTCCTCGAGTTCTTCCTCAAGCGGTGAGTCGAGGATCTCTTCTATGCTACTTTTAGCTTTTGTGATCCGTTCTTCAAATGAACGCTGAAAGAAAAGTACGCTTGCATAGATTGCGACCGCAACTAATACAATTGTAACTAAAACTACTACCATCTGATGTCCCATCCTTTAAATTGCTAGCTTAAACTTTATCACTTGCCAGAATTGGCAATTACGTATAAAATCTAAAGCTAATTATATCATAGTTACTGATATTGATACACTATAAACGCTATGATCGACACGGAGGAAATAAAATGTCTATTTTAAGTGCACAAATCGATGCTTTATTGGAAAATGAAACAAACCAGACCGCTAATCTCGCTAATGCTTCAGCTTTGTTGAACGATACACTGGAAAACATCAACTGGGTCGGTTTTTATCTCTATGATGAAACGACCGATCAGCTTGATCTTGGGCCTTTCCAAGGTAAAGTTGCTTGTATGCATATCAAAAACGGAGCAGGCGTTTGCGGTACTGCCTTTCAAACAGGTAAAGTCTTACGCATCCCCAATGTCCATGAATTTTCAGGACATATCGCTTGTGATTCAGCTTCAAATTCAGAGATCGTCTTACCCTTGATCAAAGATGGTAAAAAAATCGGTGTTTTAGATATCGATTCACCTAAATTAGGCCGTTTTAGCGCTGAAGATGAAGTTTTACTAAGTGATTTTGTCGAAACGCTATGTAAACATCTCTAAAATGGAGGAAATTATGGTAAAAAAACTAACTGGTTTTACCAATATCCAAAAACTCGATCCCGAGATCTTTGTTGATTTAAAGTATGCTACGACTGATAACTTTACCGGACAAGTCATCTATGATTTCACCACGGCGATCGCCCGCACTGGAACAGCCCATAAGCTGGCTAAAGCTAGTGAACTTGTCAAAGCAAAAGGTTACCGCCTCAAAGTCTGGGATGCTTACCGTCCCGTCTCGGCCCAAAAGCGTCTATTTGAGGTCTACCCTGACCCAAATTTCGTGGCTGAACCTGATCCAAATTTCAGTCATCAAAAAGGTGTGACCTTTGATCTGACTTTAACTGATCTTGAAGGCAATGATATGCCGATGCAAACAGCATTTGATGACTTTTCTACGTCAGCTTTTCGTAACGCTAAACGGACCGCTGAACAAGAAAAATACTACACCATCCTAAACGATGCGATGACTCAAGCTGGATTCGTGGGTTACGAAAATGAATGGTGGGATTATCGTGATAGTCAAATGGACGAATATGGTCCATTAGCTGCCGATCCAAATGATTATTAAATGACTATATGAGTAATGAAAGGTCCGCCATGATTTATTTGCATCATGGCGGACCTTTGTCATTTATGGCTGTAATAATTTAGCAAAAGCTTCTTGCGTCATATTTGGGACTACTCGTTGTCTATGCAATTCATAAAGCCCTTGTTCTGCATTAGCTAGCCCCGACTTAGTCGTTAAAGCTAGCTTATATCCACTTTCCTTAGCTACTTTTGTTGAAACTTCATTGTAACGTCCTACAGGATAGACCAACAAGTCTGGGTTTTGGTGTAGATTTTGTTTCAACCAAGTCCGTGAAGCTTGCATCTCTTCAATTTGACCTGCTTCATTGAGTTGATCTAATTCTTGGTGATTTTGAGTATGGCTAACAAAACTGACCCACTTGCTTTTCTTTATTTCCTTAACTTGTTTTAAAGTCAGCATTCCTGGGGTGTCGACTTTGCTTGTGATCAAGCCTATCGTTGCATGGATGTGATACTTCTTCAAAAGCGGATAGGCAGCGGTGTAGTTGTTTTCATACCCATCATCAAAAGTTACCATGACAAGTTTCTTGTGCTTTTTTGGTATCTTATTTTGCACCAAGATCTTATACGCCTCAGCTGGCGTGACTGTATAATAGCCCTGCTCATGTAAATATCTCAACTGTTGTTCTAACTGCTCAGGTGGTACACACAAACCATTTCCCGGCTTATTTTCCACACTGTGGTACATCAAGATCGGCAAACTGACCGGTGCACTGGCTTTCACCCATTTAACGGCATATTTTTTGCTAGCAAACACGCTCTGTGTCAATAAGGCTCCCCCTAACACGAGTGCTAAGCACAATAAAATCAGACGTTTAACCATTTTCATCCCCCAATATATTAAGTGATATCAACTAATATTATACTCCATTTGTGTTAAAATAACTGATTTATTTTTTCTTGACACTAGCTTTGATAATTGCTACAATAGCGTTTGTGTAAAATAATGCAGCAGTGAGCGGTAAGCTCGTCAACATTTTATTGCCAGTTTGGTTCGCCAAGTACCCCTTCGGCTGCAAGGGTGAAAGTCGCAAAATAAAATGCACGAATACTAAACTCACACATTATTTTACTCCAAACAAAATATTGGAGGAATTTTTAATGTCTCGTTATACAGGTCCTTCCTGGAAAGTTTCCCGTCGTTTAGGGATCTCTCTTTCAGGTACAGGTAAAGAATTAGCTCGTCGTCCATACGCACCAGGCCAACATGGTCAAAACAACCGTCGTAAGTTATCTGAATACGGTTTACAATTGCGTGAAAAGCAAAAGCTTCGTATGACATACGGTTTATCTGAACGCCAATTTGCTAACCTTTTCTTAAAGGCTGGTAAGATCCGCGAAGGTAAGCACGGTGACAACTTTATGGTATTGTTGGAACGTCGTTTGGATAACGTTGTTTATCGTTTAGGTTTGGCTACAACTCGTCGCCAAGCTCGCCAATTGGTGAACCACGGTCATATCACAGTTGATGGCAAGCGCGTGGATATCCCTTCATACGAAGTAAAACCAGGCCAAGTTATCTCCTTGCGTGAACGTTCAAAAGACTTGAAAGTTGTTAAAGAAGCTTTGGAAGCAATCGTTGGTCGTGTACCATTTGTTTCCTTTGACGAAAACACAATGGAAGGTTCATTGGTTCGTTTACCAGAACGTGACGAACTCGATGCAAACATCGACGAATCACTCGTTGTTGAATACTACAACAAACTTTAATATCAATTTTGATATTATTTCAGAGCTCAGTTTTGGCTGGGCTCTTTTTATTTTACTTAAAAATTTGCTATACTTTATCATAGAAAGGTGGTTAAAAGATGAGTGGATCAGATGAACTGCAAAATCATATGAATAAAGGGATGTATGGCACACCCCAACTCAAACCTGATGAAAAGCGTAAGTATCTTGGGACCTTCCGTGAACGGGTAGATCTAACTTTGACTTTTGAACAGATCAACGATCCTGAGTATCTCACTGATCTTAAGCAGGAATTGACTCTCCATCCTGAACTACACGTCATCATTAACGGTCAAGTAAAAAATCCGCTTCTAAGCGAGTTGATGCAGATCGCCCAAAAATCAAATGTTACCTTCACCTGTAACACTGATCAAACGTTAGATCATGGGCCAAAAGATCTAGCAGTCGTCGTTTGTGATAAAAATACTGCTCTACACATTAAAGACGTTGACGTCGCCAAGCGTTACCCTAAGACAACTAAACCAAAAGTAGCTCCCGAACACAAAGATTCTCCGCTCGAACGCTTGCACAAATTATTTGAAAACTAAAGTGACCTCTTATTTATCTTCAAAATATAGCTATCAATGTCAAATACGCATCTGAGTTATATAACGTGTTTGACATGTAATATCTAGTAAATAACGATGGACTCATCATGATGCAAAAATACGCATCGTGATAAGTCCATCGTTATTTATACAGTGCAGACACACTCTTTTTCTAATTGAATCGTTCAATTATTTTTTGCGCGATCGGTTGTTTTTTTGTCTGTAATAAGACGTATTCATTCAATGCTAATGCTGGGTAAGCATGCGCATTTAAGAAAGTCAACTGTGCTTGTTCCGTGTATGGCTGATAGATATTTGGAATAATGATATCTAAAGCCCCATCATGGAGTTGCAAAGCTTGAGCCAAACGCTTGAGCTCGGTCAAATATGAACTATCGATCTCATCTAAGACCTCATAAGACTGCGAACCAGTATTGAAAGTCGCATCATAACGCAAGAGGACCTGGATCCCACGTGGAATGACACTTTCTAGTTTCATCCCTTGTGCTTTTAAGGTCTCACGTTCGACCTCACCTAGTGTGATCATCTCAAATTCAGCTCGTGCTCGCGTATTTTTACGGTTGATCAATTCCTTTAAAGTTGAACGTCCGTCACCAACAACATTAGCTGGAATACGCTCAACTAAACTTATTATCTCATCATTGACGATCAAGGCACGGTAGACCGAACCTTGAACGACTTGCTCGATCATGACTTGTGTGGTCTCTTTGGCTTGTTCTTCAAAAGCACGTAGCAATTCCGCTTGTGTTGGTGGTAACCTAAACAACTGCGTCTGCGCTTTAGAATCACCGACCGCATTTTTAACGATCACAGCTTTGTCCTTCAGTGTTGGATACAGTTGCTTTAACTCTTGGCGGTTATTGACGATCCAAGCTTGTGACGTATTGACCGCTTGCCCGCTAAGATATTGTTTAGCCAACTGCTTTTGTTGCCAAATCTCGGTCATGATCGCACTTTCTCTTGTCGTCTGGATACCGCGTTTAAGCAGTTTTCCATTCAACTCGACGATCCCTTGACTTGGCATCACTTCTTGGTAACTAAGACCTGAAATGATCGCTTCATCCAAGACCGTTTGCGTGTTTTTATCCCGACTTGGTTCTTTTAATAATGCTGCTTCTTGATAATTTTGAGCTAAAAAAATACCATAGTCAGCTAAAGTTTCGTGTTTGCCCTGTGTCCTTAACAAACGTGTACTTGGGGTCTCAGCCGGTGTTTCTAGACGTTTCTTTAAAACATCAAAAGTCCCTTGCCACTTAGTATAACCAAATTTTTGAGCGAACCGATCTAATTGTTTCAAGAAAGTATGGGCTTGTACAAAGATCTGGCTCTTAGCAAACGGATTCTCTCGTGCCACTTCCTTAGCCAAAGCGTCAGCAGCTTGGAGATCACTTGGTGTAATCGTACTTTCATTCAATAAAAAGTAACCAGCCATCACTTCAAGCAAGCGCAACTGATGGGCTGTAACACCGTTTTCGTGGAATGGATCAAAGTCTAAGAGATCAAATTCCAAATAGTGGACCCCCTTAGTCTGCATCTCACTTGGTTCTTGATAAGTTCCGCTGAGTCTGATCCCAGTAGTTTGGTCATCGACTAGCTTAGCTTGAGCAGCTACACTCCGCTTAGGTGAGACTTGACTATCACTTGCTTTTGTTTCCCAAACATAAGGGGTCGCCCCAAATAAATAGATCAAGAATGCTTTTTTTAGGCTAAATCCTTCCAATAACTTGTGATAGACTTGGTTTCTGAAAGTCACATACGAGATCTTTGATCTACTGAATTTAGCTGCATAGAGTTCAGTAAATAGCTGTTCGGGTAAGGCTAAGCGGATCTTGCTTCCAACACCCTTGGCTAAACTTGCATGTAATTTTTCAGAAAATGGCCACAATACGACTTGACTACCTAACCGTTTGCGTAAAGCTTGGTTTTGTAATTCCATATCTGTCAAAACACCATCTAACGAAAGATTGGCTTTTGTTTTTAATGTCAACTGTGCCTCTTGGACGGTAACATATTCATTTTCAGTTCCAACTAAGGGAAGCACTTGAGTATTTAAATTTTTTTGTCTATCTAAGATCTGCCAGCGCCGGATAACTTGGAATGTGAAAGCATGCAACGCTTCTGCCAGATCTGAATCAATAATTTGATCACCAATTTCATCAAATTTCATCTTGTTCATCCTTTACAGTTCTCATTTTTATTATTATAACAAATCCCTTGCCGTCCTGCGATCGCTATTTGCTTGTCAGCTGGTGTCGGTTTGCTATAATACTACTATTGAGCGAACGAAAGGATGAGTGTTTTTGAAACCATTAGCCTATCGGATGCGTCCGAAAAAACTCGAAGATATCGTAGGTCAACAACATCTTGTTGCCCCTGGTAAGATCTTAAATCGAATGGTCTCAGCTAAATTATTATCTTCGATGATCTTATATGGACCACCAGGAACCGGCAAGACTAGTATTGCTAGTGCGATCGCCGGTTCGACTAAATACGCATTTCGCATGCTAAATGCCGCTACAGACTCGAAAAAAGAACTCGAAAAAGTCGCTGAAGAAGCTAAGATCAGTGGGACTGTGATCTTACTACTCGATGAGATCCACCGCTTAACTAAGCCAAAACAAGATTTCCTCTTACCTCATTTGGAAAAAGGAAGTATCATCTTGATCGGCGCCACGACAGAAAATCCTTACATCACGATCAATCCTGCTATCCGCAGTCGAACTCAGATCTTTGAAGTCAAACCTTTGACCGAAGATGATATTGCCCAAGCGATCAAACGTGCACTCACCGATAAGGAAAATGGTCTTGGTGATCAAAATATCATACTGACCGACGAAGCACGCTTGCACTTGACCCGTGTTACACATGGCGATCTACGCAGTGCGTTGAATGGACTTGAATTGGCCGTAATGTCGACACCCTCCGATGATTCGGGCGTGATCACGATCGATCTACAAACGATCGAAGAATGCGTTCAACGTAAAGCTTTAGTGCAAGACAAAGATGGTGATGCCCATTATGACGTGATCTCGGCTTTTCAAAAATCGATCCGTGGTTCAGATACGGATGCCGCTTTGCACTACATGGCACGCCTACTTGAAGCGGGCGATCTACCTTCGGTCATCCGGCGCTTACTGACGATCGCTTATGAAGATATCGGCCTCGCTAATCCCAATGCCTGTGCCCATGCGGTCCAAGCGATCACAGCTGCCGAAAAGCTCGGGCTACCTGAAGCTAGGATCCCCCTAGCTCAAGCCGTGATCGAACTTTGTCTTTCACCTAAATCAAACTCGGCGATCATGGCGATCGATTCCGCTTTAGCCGATGTTAGAGCGGGCAACTACGGCGATGTACCCGATCATTTACGGGATGCTCATTACCAAGGTGCTAAAAAATTAGGTCGTGGAATTGGATATAAATATCCTCACGATTATCCACACGGTTGGGTAAAACAACAATATCTCCCAGATAAGCTTAAAAATACGCATTATTATGCGCCTAAAGACAACAGTCGTTATGAGAAAGCCTTGCAAGAACAGTATGAACGTTTGAACAAATTTAAAAGCTAAATTTATTGATAACGCTTCATTTGGTTTCATTGCATTCCTAAAAAAAATGTGCTACTATGATAATGAACTTCTGAAATGTACGCGTTATCCTATAAATGTAAGGTTGACCGAACAACTTTAATTTTTGTTATTCGCAATGTCTAATAGCTGGCAGACCTTTACTGGGAGTCAAAAGTTAGACTAGGGATACATTTTCCTGCTTACACGCGGGTTCAACTACAAGGATGATTAACGGCATTATCGGATATTCTAAAGTTAAAAGCTTTGGATAGCGGTCGGGATCTTGTCTTGACCGCTATCTTTATTTAGAGAAAGGAATTTTTGTCACGTGAAAGAAATGCTAACTTTAGGTCTAACGATCATCTTAGGCTTGATCTTACTTTACATAGGCTTTTATCTCTTCACCCACCGCACCAAAACGCTCTTTGGTGTCTTTTCTCCAAAAGATGATCCTGCCCTAAAAAAAGCCATGACATTATGGGCATATATCTTAACGATCTTGGGTGGTTTAACGATCATTGCTGCTTTTATAGGCATCCTTGCCTTTCAGATCACAATGCTCATTTTAGATGCGATCTTAGTCTTTATCATGTCGATCTTAATGCCGACATACTTACGCATGCCGTAGTTGTTCTTGCTTTCATTTTTCAAACAAATAAAGTAAAATAAAATTGATAAAGAAGAAAGGGTGATCCTGATGTTACAAAGATATAAAAACATTCTTGTGCCGGTCGATGGCTCGCATGAATCCGAATTAGCGTTCAAAAAAGCTGTTGCAGTCGCTAAGCGTAACGGTGATGATACTAGTTTGTATTTGGTCCATGTAGTTGATACCCGTGCATTCCAAAATATCTCCAGTTTCGATACGGCAATGGTCGAACAAGTGACTGAAACTGCGAAGAAGACAATGGACGGTTACGCAAAGCAAGCTAAAGAACAAGGTCTTAAGAACATTTCTTATTCAGTAGAGTATGGTGCTCCAAAGGCAGTTATTGCTAAGGATCTTCCTGAAGAAAAAAATATCGATCTCATTATGATCGGAGCAACTGGTTTAAATGCCGTTGAACGTCTCTTGATCGGTTCGGTAACTGAATATGTGACTCGCACAGCTGATTGTGATGTTTTAGTAGTCAGAACGGACTTAGAAAACAAACCTGCTCTCAACAAAAAAGACAAGAAATAATAATTAAGCTTCGTTATCCCAAAACATGGGACAACGAAGCTTTTTTCTTTATGTCTGGCAACCAACTAAATGATCATTGACCATTCCCGCCGCTTGCATCAGCGAATAAACTATTGTTGGTCCTAAAAATTTAAAGCCTTGCTTTTTTAATTTTTTAGCTAACTCAAGTGAAGTTTTCGTCTTAGCAGGAACTTGCTCTGGTTTGGTAAAGTGGTTAACACACGGCTTATAGTCAACTGCCTGCCACAATAACTCATCTAAGCTCAAGCCTGCTTGTTCTAGTTGACAGACAATTTTAGCATTATTGATGATCGCTTCTATTTTCAAGCGATTACGGATGATACGTTTATCTTGCATTAAGCGTGTAACATCAGTTTGATCCATCTGACTGACCTTTTGGATATCAAAATCATAAAAGACTTCTCGCAAAGCTGTCCGTTTGTTCAAAATCGTTTGCCAACTCAGCCCGGCTTGCATCAGTTCTAAACTCATCAATTCAAACAGTTTTTGCTCATCATGTTCGGGGTAACCCCACTCTTTATCATGATAAGCTTGCATTTTGGGATCACTATCCGCCCAATCACATCGTGGCACTAGATCATCTCCTTTAGATATAATTTTAGATTGGCTTTCAAGTATGTTTTTGAACTGTGATCAGTTAAACTTTTTTCGACCTTACTTGGCTCATCAGTGATCACACCGTCAGCTCCTAAGACCCAAGCCATCAAAGCTTGTTGGGGCGAATTGACTGTCCAAAGATAGACTTTTTTGCCGTTAGCGTGTGCTGTTTTGATAAAGTTTCTAGTTGCTGTCTTATATTCAAGTGAATAAAAATCAGCCTTATTTTCTGCCAAACTAAAGAGATTGAATGGCAAAATATAACCTGCCTGTATTTTAGGAACACGTTTTTTTAATTCATTGATCGCAGCTAGATCCATCGAATGAACAGCATCTTTTTTAGCTAACTTTTTCCCATATAGTTCACAAAAATACTCACTAAATTTTTTCCCAGTTCCTTGATTGATCTTTAGTTCTACTAAAAGTGGCTGCTTTAGTTTTTGAGCCTGCTTCAAATAGCTATCAAAACTGGTCACATAAGCTACATGTCCGTTTTCTTTAAGCTTGACTTGGATCAGTTGTTCCAAGGAATTATCAGCGATCACTAAATTCTTATGTGCTAATTTACGGAGATCTTCATCATGGCTCACCACAAATCGGCGATCAGCAGTCTCTTGGATATCTAATTCGACATAGGCTGGTTTGGCGGTGTGTGTTGTCTTATCTAGTGCAGGCAATGTATTTTGCACCCCATTTTTACCATCGACTCCGCGATGTGAGATCACAAGTGGTAACGTTCCTGGATCAACATTTAAAGCTTTATATGCTAAATTCACCTGGATACCCAAGGCTAAAAGTACCAAAACTCCCGCACCCCACTTTCTCCATTTAGCTGGTAAAACAACAACTGCTCTATTAGTCAGCTCGCTTTTTACGCTCCAAAAAACTAGGCTCAATAATAAGACTTGCTTGAGCGTCCAAAAACTAACAGCATAGAGTACAGCCACTCTTGGAGTCGTTACCAAGATCGTCGCCCATAGCCCTAATAGATCAACGAGCCAAAGACTTATCCCACCTAATATAATATATTTAGCATAATGCCAAATATGGTGCTTAGTTTTTGAAAAACTCTGCTTAAGCGTTTCCTTAAGTGAAGCTGACGTCGTAAAGTACGGGATGATCCCCAAAAATGAACGTAAAGCTAGATAATAGAGCACTAAAAAGATCATCAGCCCTATTCCCAATATTATCCGCCGATTAGTAAAGATCCAAGCACTGAGCGAAAGTGAAAGGGCTACTTGATTTAAGCGCTCCAAACTAAAACTTAGCGCACTGAATGGCAACCATAAAAATAACAAAATAACGATATAAAATAATTTGGCTAAATAGTTCTTTCCAGTTTGTTTCGTCAAAGTCGTCGCTAAAAGTGGTAAGAGTATAATGCTCAAAAGACTAAAGATCGGCCAATACAGCATCAAACTGTTCAAAAATATAATAATACAACCTAAGACCACTAAGGTTTGATCCAATTTTTTCAAAATTTCTCACCTCACAAAAAAAGGATACGGTAAAACCGCATCCCCTTGTCAAATATAATGATTATTTTTTATCTTCGTCTGTTAAAAGACCTGTACCAAGTTTTTCAGAACCTAATTCTTGGAAGTCATAGTGCAACTTAGCATTGTCATCAAATTCGGCGATCGCTAAACGGATCAATTCATCGATCAAGGCCTTGTAGTTGATACCAGAAACAGCCCAAAGTTGTGGATACAATGAAATATTCGTGAACCCTGGTAAGGTGTTAACTTCACCAAAGTAAGGAACATTGTTCTCATCAACTAAGAAGTCCATCCGAGCCATACCACGGTTGTCTAACACTCGGAAAGCATCTAAGGACATTTGCTGGATCTCTTTTGTTAGATCTTCTGGTAATTCAACTGGAATTTCAAAGACCACGCCTGAAGCATCCACGAATTTGTTGTTGTAATCGTAGAAGTCATCGCCTTCAGGAACTACAACTGCACCTAATTTAGATGCCTTAGCTTCACGGTTACCTAATACGGAACATTCAACTTCACGTGGGCTATTGATCGTTTCTTCGATCAAGACCTTGTAGTCATAACGAAAAGCATCGTCTAAAGCTGCTTCAAATTCTTCCTTGTTAGCAACTTTGTGGATCCCAACAGAAGAACCTTGACGTGCTGGTTTGATGAATAATGTTTCACCTAATTTGGCAGCACATTCTTCATATGGATGATCAGCACGTGTTTCAGGTGTGACCACCACATATTTAGTATTGCGGATCCCATGTAAAGTCAAAAGTTGTTTCGTTAAGTCCTTATCAAAGGAAACACCTGAAGAAGCGATCCCACTACCGATATAAGGTTTGTTCAATAAACGAAACAACCCTTGCACAGTCCCATCTTCACCCATGTTACCGTGGATAACTGGATAGAAAAGATCAACATCTTTAACTTCTGAAAGATTTTGTAAGTTAGCTAATGGGTTGGAAAAATCAACATCTTTGATCGCTTCGGCAACCACTTCATCTTCCACAGCGCCATTAAAGATCTTCATTGAGTCTTCATTACCAAGTAAGAAACCGTCCTTAGTGAACATAAAGACTGAAACTTCATATTTGTCCTTATCTAATGCGTCGTAAACTGTGTGTGCGGAACGCTTTGAAACATCGTGTTCAGATGAGTTTCCGCCAAAAAGCAATGCAATGTGCAATTTTTTATCTGCCATAATGGTATATCCATCCTCTTATATATAATATTATTATACGGCTTTTTATTGTCCACAAATCAGCCTTAACAGCGGTCTTTTTGTCTCCAATAACTAAGAAAATGATACCACGAAAAGGCATTTTTTGTCATGTATTTAGGAAAAAAATAACTCAGTACGTAAAATATGCTCACAATTCAAGGATGGCTTTTCCCTGTTTGATAGTTTCGAACATTTCATGGGCCATTTGACCAAATTTTTGCTTTTCATGAGTCAAGTGAAATTCCAAAATGTCTAAAGCACAAAAGAACAACAGGCAATGTTGAAGACTATAATTAGGGATCTCAAGTTCTTTTTGACTGCGATAACCTGAAATAAATGCATTGCGCAGATCACGTTCCTTGACCTCATTAAAGAAAAACTTGATCAGATCTTCATAAGCTACCCCCATATGAGCCCGTTCAAAATCGATCAAAACTTCATGATCACCATAAAGCATCAAGTTACGGATGCTAAAATCACCGTGCAAGACGACTTTGGGTAGTAGATCATAGTCTGTGTCAGCTGGCGCTAGGTCTTCTTCTAAGAGTGAAAAGACCTCATTTACTTCAGTTTCATACGCCGTACCAGCAAATTTAGCCACCTGTTCTTCCAAACGTTGTGACAGCGCACGTTTATCATCAGGAACAGCCACTTTTTCTGTTAACCCAGCATGAAACAAGGCTAATTTCTCGCCAAATTGGTAAGCTTTAGCCAGCGTTAGATCTTCTTTTTCAACGTCATTCATCACTCTATCTTTCAAAACGATAACGTAATTATCCTCATAGATCACATTATCAAGATAAATATCTGGACAATAGACTTGATTTACATGCTGCTCTGCATAAAACTTGTCTTTATCTTTGAAGATCTTAACGAACAGATCACAAGCAAACCGCTTGCTGTGACCTGTCAAATGCTTGTTTCCCGCTACATCATGGATCGTTTCTAGATCAGCTTGATAGTATTCATTTAAAAAATCGATCAACATTAATCTCGCATCCCTTTTCTCATTCTTACTATCTTCTATTATACTTATTCATTTTTGGTACGTCTATGCTCTACCAAAAGGCCATGTATTTCCAAAGCTTACTTGAACAATATCTGATTTTTTATTTTGAATAGATCCAGCTAGCATTAGCTTCTCATATCATAATTTGTTAGATATGAACTCTATTATTTACATCCTGTACTTGATTCACTCTTGCAACTTATCTATGGTTAGGATATTCTTTGTAGGTATGATTATTTTATGTAAAAAGGAAGGTTTATTTTCATGGACAACACACAAACACACGGAAAATATATCAGTTGGCCGATCTTGACGTTGATGGCTTTTGTGACCGTCATCGGCTTTGATGATATTATGTACAACTTTAAAAACCAAGGTATGACAGTGATCACATCTTGGATCTTGATGCTCTTTTTATATGTTATCCCTTATTCTTTAATGGTCGGACAACTTGGATCTGTCTTCAATAAAGAAGGCGGTGGCCTGAGCTCCTGGATCAGAGGGACAAATGGTGAATTTCTCGGTTACTTTACTGCTTGGACTTATTGGGCGGCTTCAGTGCCTTATGTCGTTGACTCAGCTAACTCTGTTGTCGTTGGCTTTGGTTGGGCTTTTACTGGCTCAGGCAAATTCCAAGACACCATGTCAAATGCAGAATTTACTCTTTGGACTTTTATTATTTTCATTATCTTTATCATTATTCAACGACGCTTAGCTAACTCAATGGAATTTCTAAGCGTTGTTGGGGGCGGAATGATGTTTGTCATGACGATCCTCTTTGTCGTATTAGCCTTTGTTGGCTTGGCTAAAAATGGCGGACACATGGCAACTCAACCGATGAACGTACATACGATCATTCCTAATTTTGATCTGAAATATTGGACGACTGTCGGAATGTTGATCTACGCTGTTAATGGGAGCGAATTGATCGCACCATATGTAACACAAATGCGTAGACCACAGCGTGAATTCCCTAAAGCAATGATCGCCTTAGCCGTTATGACAGCTTTTCTAACGATCTTTGGCTCTTTTGCCTTAGGGATCTACTTTAACGCTTATCACTTACCAAATGACCTTAAGATGAACGGCTCTTACTACGCTTTTAGAGCTTTGGGAGAACAATTTGGGCTCGGTGATATCTTCATGTATGTCTATGCTTGGACTTCGGTCGTCTACATGTGTGCTTTACTAGCAGTTTTATTAGATGCGATGACACGGATGTTGATCTCAGATACCGGTGATAAATACATGCCTGAATTCTTACGTAAAACGACCAAAGATGGTCTTCCGATCAACGGTTACATTTTGACCTGTACTTTATGTGCCTTCATTATGTTCTTGGGTGTATTCTTACCTGAAATGAATGACGTCTTTAACTGGCTTTTGAACTTAAACGGGATCATCTCTCCTGGGGTAACTTGCTGGATCTTTTATGCTTTCATGCGGATCCGCAAAAACTCTAGCAAATACCCATCCCAATATGTCTTTATCAAAAATGATAAACTAGCTTATCTTGCTGGACTTTTATTGTTACTCGTTACGGCATTGGCTACCCTACTTGGGATCGCCCCACAAGATGTTGAACAGTTCAGCCATACTTGGTGGTACGAATTGGTCATCAATATCGTCTCGATCGTCGTTTTGATCGGTCTAGGTGCCTTGTTACCTTCGATAAGACGACGTGAGCTCAAATATGGCACTGCTTTTGATCGATCACAATGGTATCTAATGATCGCACTTGTTGTCTTTTCTGTAGTCTTTGATGTTTGGCTCGGCGGAACAAAGATCGCCTTACGGTTAGTTTATATCATCATTGAAGTCGTGATCGCACTGGCTTTACTTGTCTTGATCGCACATAAAAAACCTAGTCAAAACTAGTTTTTTCCCCTACTTAGTCTGTAGACTGAGTGGGGGTTTTTGTCCTACACTTATAAGATACGCAAATTGAACCAAATACTTTTATATAAGTTTCCCTAGTATTTTCTCACAGAAACTTTATTTTGTTCGGTAAAGATAGCTATGACTAATATTACAAAAAAGCTGGTGAGTAGCTCATCAGCTTTTTCTACGTCATTTTTGATTTATCTCCGTCATTTCACCCTAAAATGACGGAGATTTCTCGACCAAAAAATAGCTTCCAGAAATTCAGTCTCTCTGGAAGCTATAAATTATAGTTCTATATACTTTTTATGTCATTTGTGTATTAACGCTTACTCATTTTCTCTAGTATGCCTGCCAACAAGACTGGGATAATTGCGATAAAAACCGTTCCTCTTTCACCCCAGATAAGTAGTCCTAGTGCCAAAATAACTGAGAGGACCGCTAATACAAGTGCTAGTTGATGATAAAGTTTCTTTTTCATGATGACCTTCCTTCCTAATCAGTAAATGTTCGTCCATAAATGATCGTGGCTATTTTTAATGAGATAATTGTACCTATGAGAAGCACCAGCACTGCGCCCATTATCAACAAAGCATTATTAGTTTTTGCAAGCCAGACAGTAAAAGTTACACCAAAACTTGTTTTTTGCAACGCATAAACACCACCCATGATCAGTGCCAAAAAAATTATATTTACGAGCGTATTGCCAAAAGTTCCAAAAGCATAAATAAAAGGCAACAAGATCACGATATACAGCATACCAAACAGCAAGCCAACTCCAATAATGATCAGATGAAGTTCTAAACTGTATTGCCCAAAAATAGCATGAGCCACTAAACACAAAGAAAAAACTCCCCCACCCACTAAAGCCGTCAACATGAAACAAAATAAGTAACGAGCTAGCACTATTTTTTCTTTTGCGATCGGAAAAACGCCAACGAATCGTTCCCACCCACTCTCATGGTCAGCCACTAATAAACTGGTCGGCAACGCAGCTAGAGCTAAGGGTAAGATCATTGCTAAAAATAAGGTCCCAGCTTCTTTTAAAAAAAGCATCATTACAATTGTTACTACTACAAGAAAAATACGCTGAATGTGGTTAAATTTATTCAAAATAAGCTGAAAATCTTTATACAGTAGTCCTTTCATCGATCTTCACCCCTTTTACTAGAAATAGTAGAATTTCTTCTAACGTAGCATAACGAGTAGCAGTAGCTTTTTTACCCGTGACTTCTACCAAATATTTTGTCGTCTCTGCTTGTTTGAGCTGATAACACTTCTTATGCCTTTTAGTGGTCACGACAAAACGTTTAAGTAGGTCATCTCTATTCTCTTGTAGCAAGATCTCACCGTTATGAATAAAAACAAAATAACTAGCGACTTGCTCCAGATCACTTAAAATATGGGAAGACAAAACAACGGTCATTTTTTGCTTTTGTACATAAGACTCTAACAATGACAAGATCTCTCTTCTAATGATCGGATCAAGGCCACTAGTAGCCTCATCTGCAAAGAGTATTTGGGGATGATGGGCTAAGGCAACCGCAAAATTCAATTTGACTGTCATCCCACGCGAAAATTCCTTTAGTTTTTTAGTGGTCGGTAAAGCAAAGTCTTGAAGCAAAGTCAAAAACAGCTCTTCATCCCAACTAGGGTAGATATCTCTCATCATCTTTTCGATCTGACTTGCTGAAAAAGAAAGTGGGAAAAAGTTCTTTTCTAAAACTACCCCTAGTTTTAGCTTGATCTGTCGTTCATGTTTTTGATAACTTGACCCAAAAATTCTTATACTGCCTGTGTCACTTCTTATTTGGTTTAACAAAAGTTGCAATAGTGTCGATTTCCCTGCGCCATTTTCTCCGATCAAGCCGACAAAACTACCAGCATTGACGTTTAGCTCATCAATATGCAAACGAAATCCGCCATAGTTTTTTGTTAGCTCTGAGATCGTTATTACTGGTTTTAGTTGCATAATATCACCTCAACAACATATACAAAACAGTGAGACAATTTCCTAAAAAAATAGTAATTGTAATCAGAACGTCGATTTTTTGTGACATTCCAATTTTTCTAAGTTTGAAGTATAAAAAGCAAGCTACAATAAGATAATTGCATAAGCTAGTTGTCACTGTAACAAGGTCAGTTTCTGAAAATATTGCTCCAATGATCATAGATACTATCGTAGTAAGACAGTAAGCTGATAAATATATATAATAAAGCGTATTTTTAAAATCATATTTCAATAGATCTATCCCACAAAACTTCCTACCTACATTTTCAATAATAAAATAATTAATGTTAACATTTAAGATTAATATTCCTGCAGTTATCACTACTGAGATCCCTATAAAAATCAGTGTTGTACTAAAATCAAAAGCTACATCATATTTTACTTGAATTTCACTTTTCGCGATAAAAATACTTCGGATAATAAAGAGCACTAGTGAAATAGCATACAATATAGCTAGTTTTCGATTTTTGATATTCATTATATTCTCCTTAATTGAGAAATTTGACCATTAAGGGAGTGATAAAAGTTTCAATTCCTGCTCCAAATATCAGTAACAAAAAAGAGATTTGTAAATGTCTTAAAAAATACACTTTTGTTTGTTCTTTTCTTTTCAAACAAATTGTTGCATCAGCAAGATAAATATAAGCAGCAATTTCAAATATCCCATGTGGTACGACTAGCAATAAGTAATCAAATGTTGGAAAAGCAGCTAGCAATGATCCTAAAATAGCTCCATTAACTATAAAAAAAAGATACACTATTATTTCTCCGAATACATAAGCTAGCAATAACCAAATACTTGCGATCGTATTTTTTAGTAATATTTGAATAAAATCCTGCCAACTAAATACCACTCCGTAATTTAAAATTACTTGTTTTTCAGAAGAATTAGAAAAATAGAAAACTATCAAGGCACTTGATAAATACGTCAGAATTAAATATTTTTTTTTCGTCATTTTTTAATATTTCTCTATTGAAAAAATTGAGGAAGATCATCTCTCCCCCAATCTTTTCAAAGCATTACGCACTTACGACACCAAACGCAGCCAAGACTGGTCCTACCCAAGCAGGCAACGTGACTCCCGCAACAATTGCAAAAGCATCTACGATCGATCCGCCAGCGGCAACAAAATCAACAATATCTTGATACCAACCAGGTGCTAACTGAATACCAAACTTGTTACAAACCCAATAAATATTACCTAAAGCTAGTACAACACCTACAGATGCCACTAAACTAAATAAGAAGCCTTTTTCGATTCTAGTTAATTTGAAATGTGATAATACATCTTTCATTTTTGCCACACCTTTCTTAGATATAATTTTGAGGTACCACTGACGCTATCTGATAAACCTATGTGTACTTGAGCACACTCTCAATATACCACTTGATCGGTCATTATTTTAATAATCTCAGATATGAATCTTACTCAAAATATTTTTTCATATTTGAGAATTAAGAAATAACTTTGCAAAAGGAGCTACAATTAAATGGAAGGAGGATGATATTATGCTAAAAAAATTTTTTTCATTTGTAATATTTTTTCCGTTTCTCCTACTACCATTTTTATAACTATTATCTAAATTAATGAAATTCTAGGTTTTTAAGCACTGTAAAAGTAATTGGCTAAAAACCTAGAATTTTATTGTAAAAGTCGCTTTAAGTTTATATTTAAAATATTGGCTACTGTTGGATTACCTAACGCAGTGATCATTTCAATATCATGCTCCAACTCAGCTAATTCAACACTTTGATCTGTCAGATATGCAACAACTTTTTTTAGAAAATGTAAGCAGGTAGTCGCAAACATATCTTGGTAGTTTAACATCTTTTCTAATTCATCCATGAAGTATTTTACATAATACATTTTCCTTCGTTCTAATAACGATAAAATAAGGTTTAAACACGTTAATTCCGCAGTTTTATGATGACTCGTCAAAGATAAATATATTTTATCTCGGTCTATAAAAGCTTTCCCTAAAAAAATCAAATCATCGTCTGATAGAATAGACATCGTATTGCCAAAAAGATACAGTTCATATTCAGTCCATCCCTCGATCCCATAAAGGTAATCAGTCACAAACTCTTTTTCTTTTTCCAAGATCTCATAGTTACTATCAAGTGATCTTAATGCTACTTTAACTACTAATAGATTCAACTGGTCATAAACCTCAAAAGTCTCATGTCCTTTAACACTATCCAATAATCCCTTCAATCCTTCAATGTCATGTTTGGCATGTAATTTAGCAACGCTTTTCCCTAATTTAAAAAAGAACGGTTCTTGATAATTATTCAGTGCATGACCAAATTCCGAAAAACTCATATGGATCTTTGCAATGGCTACTAATAACTTATCTGCTGACAACATCGTCTGCCCATTTTCAAACTTAGATAACTGTGAGATCGAAAGAGTATCACCTGCAACATCTTTTAATTTTAATCCGCGTGCAATTCGTAACTCACGAAAAAGTTCACCTAGTTCCAATGATTTTTGCTCATCCAAAGATATCAACTCCTACTTGATATGGCACTTATATAAATTCGCTTTTAGTATAGCATCGATCAAAAAAAATGTGTGGTACAAGGTTTTAAAGTTTATCAGACTAAAAAGCGCTAAGTTCTGCCTTGCTTTTGCCAGAACTTAGCGCTTCTTGTTAATTTTTTACGAATTGATCTATATCTTTTTTAAAAAACACTTCCTGTATTCTTGTAAAAAGTAATACTTGGGTCAGCAACACTAATTTTTACGACTTAATTTTCATCCCTTTATTCGTCTTTACTTCTTTATATTTTTTTAGAAGTGTAGTAATACAGATAACTACCCATGTCATTACCGCAATACCACATAAAATATAATATGTTTGCTTCATTACATATCGAACGACCACGCGATTTTTCCCTTGAGCAAGTTTTACTTGGACTGTTCCGCGATCACTTACAGAATATGGAAATTCTTTGCCGTTAACATATACTTTCTCACTAGGATAATTAACAACAGGTAGATCAACTAGTGCTGACTTTTGAAGTTTTACTTGGTAATCAAGTTCGTTAGGTGCTACGCTTGGATCTATAGTGATATCTTTATTCTCTATTTTTGCTTTATGCAACATAATACTTTGAGATCTATCTAATATCGTCTTTTGCACATTTGAATCAGTTATCGTTACATTTCCATCAAACGAAGCTTTCGGGTAATAGTCTGTCTCGCCATAAAGTACTCGATAAGTATACATATCATAGTAATTATCTTTATCCAAAATAGCCCCTGCAGGCACTGGATCTGTAATATTTCCCTTCTTTAGTCGCGCTTCTGGCGTAGCATCATAGATCCTGTCTAATACTGGTGTTAGTGTTTGAATATAAAGACACATCATTACACCTAGCACACAAAAGAACAACATTTTTTTATGTGCTTGAAATTTATTAAATACTCGCTCAAATATCAAAGATAAGGTAGCTGCCATAAATAAAGATGCATAGGTCAAAAAACGATATGGAAATTGGATCATCCCTAAGAAAAATAAACTATCTATCCGGGCTAACTCTGTATATGGGAATAAATTAGTCGATAAAGCTATAAATATCAACCCTAGAATATAGATCCAAAATTCTTGTTTCTTATTTCTTACAAAATACCAACCACTGATCGCTGCCATTAAAAATATTATTCCAACACCTCGATTAGTAGCATGATTCTCCAAAGAAGCTGCCCAGAGGTCTTGCATACTATACAAAAAAGCAAAGCCAAAACTAGGTGTTCCCAATTTTGTATGCATAAAGTCTGTAAAAAATGGATAAATGACCCAAAGCGATAATATCAATGCTAAACCGATACTTTTAAAGAGCGCCATCCATCTGACTTTAGGAAATTTGATATCAACGACCAATTTACTAATAAATAATACGAACATAAGTATTACTGTGATCACGACACTTATCAAATGACTATATAGTAATAGTGCAACACCTATTCCTAATAATGGCCACTTTCTATGATCTCCCCAGATCACTTCATAAAATCCATATAATGCCAGTGGGACAAATGTATACGCAATAAATTCACCTAAAACATAATTTCTAACACCCAAATATAGGTGGTAAATCGCTATTGTATAAAACAGAGCAAACATGAGTGCTCTAAGCTTGCTTCGTGAAAAGCCATACATCGAATAGTATGCAATACTAAGCGTTAAAAACATAAAAAGACCATACCACACATAAAATGATGTTATCGGATCAAGGAAAAATCGTAAGCACGCCCAAGGATACAAAAAAACTGTTGGATAAAATAAAAATGAACCAACACCACTATTGTGGAATGTATGCGTTGCAATAAAGGTGAACAACTCGCCTGCTTTTAAATTTTGATATATTTCCTCGACTCTAGAAAAATGAAAACTTCCATCAGAATCGATCCCTAACTGTCTTGTTTTATATAGAAAAAAGACAAAAAAAATACTTAAAAACATAAAAAAGATATAGACACTTATTTTTTTACCCCATGTTTTCATACAACAATACTCCCTCTCATAATTTTTTGCTAGCGTATATAAGCTTTGACAAGATGTTATTTAATTTTTCTGCTAAGGTCTCTACTTTCATCAAATAAAATAGTTTTTGTCTGCCCCATTCGATCACTGAACAGCATAAATAGATCATAAAGCTCACAAAAATGACATCAACAACTAATACCCAAGGCGACTCAAACGCAAGCGTCGCTAACCTTCCTTGGAGAATATATACAGCCACCATCGGTTGTAAATGGATCAAGTACACTCCAAAAGTCAACGGAGCAAATACTTTTACCCATTTGATCTGAGATGGCTGAAGCCTTAAGTCTTTAAAATGATTTAATAGTGCGATCGCCATAAATAGCATCGTCGGGGCTGGATAATTGATCAGTAGTCGTCCATGTCCTTCTTCGCCACCAAGCAGTAGTAAAACGACAAATGATAGTACTGCCATTCCTATAAAAATCAGTCGATCATGTTTCCATAAATTCCAATCGTGCAGCTTAATATAGCCCCCTATCAAGTACAAAACCATCAACCATAAAAAACTATATCCACTTTGGAGTGCTAAAAATTCTTTGACCCTAAAAATAAACGTCTCCCCGATCGAAAAAAATACGATCGATCCTAAGATCAATTTTTGCAACATATTCTTATCTAAATTCTTCAACAGGTAATTTAAAAACGGCATAAAGAAAAATAGTACAAAATAAGCAGAAAAATACCAATACCTCTGATAAGATACTGGAAAAAACATTTGGATCATCTCGCTCTTACTCAACTCAGCTCTAGGTACCACTCCTGCTACCACAATATTTAACACGACAGAATAGAATAATACCTGCAACCACAACTTAATAATATTTACGGTCTTGAACTTAGCTTTGACCCCAACATAGCCAGATATCAGTGCATAACAGTTTACAGCTGCATAACAAATAACATCTAATATCCAACTTAGATCATAATTTAGTGTTCCGATCCCTAGCTGAGTCGCTTGCTTTATCACCTCTCCTTTAAGCAAAACGTGATTTAAAACGATCATATACATCGAAACTATTCTTAATAGATCGATACCGTAATTTCTCTTAGACATATATCCACCTTCTTACAGCTCCTAATTTTGCCAATACAAGAATTATATTTCTTTTAATCACTATAATCAAGAACTATATTTCTATAAAATACAGAAATATATTGAGTTATAATCTAGGAAATATTTTTCTATTATTAAAAGTAAACATGATAGGAGAGTATTTTAAATGAGTGCCAAGCATATTGATATCGGTCAAACAATAAAATTTTATCGAAAAAAACAAGGGCTAACACAGGAACAAGTGGCTGAAAATAGTGGGTTATCAGTTAAATATATCTCTTTACTAGAAAATGGTTCAGCAAAAAATATCAGCATCCAAAAGCTCTCTGATATTGCTGATGCACTTGATGTCGATCTTGCAACATTACTTACTAACGATAAGCCTCAATTCTCTGACAATTCGACTCCATATACCGAACTTCTCTTTTTGAAACTTCAAAATTTACCTACAGAAAAATCAGAAGAATTCAGTAAAATATTTCTCGATCTATTTAGATCATTGGAAAACTTTAGCCAAAAATAATAGCTAGCTCGATATTCTCCAGTACTTCCATTGAAATAATACAACTTTTATAATAAAAAAGAACTGATGAGTGATAGTTTCTCACCAGCTCTTTAAATATGATCATTAAAGCCTTTGACAACATTGCAGACCCTTTCAAAATATATCAGTTATTCATCTTTTGATACGCTTTGATGAACACCCAGATATCTAATCCAAACCAGACTAGTAACACAAAAATATCGCGCAAACCTAAATAATAATTATAAATATCTTTTACGTAACCAACTAACATTTTTAAATAAGTATTGACCGTTAGTTGTTCATATAACTCATCATCAATTTGAAAACAAGCGATAGCATCCATTATCTTTTTACCATCTTCCATACTAGCATTTATCGCTAAGCTAGTATCCATTTTTCCATGATCTCATCTACTATCATTTTTCTCACCTCTAGTATTTCCCAAGAAATATCATCTATACCATAGCACAGTTATAGCTGGTCATTCCATACAAAAACACATCCCAGCCAAACGCCAAGATGTGTTTTCCTTTATCCTACTGAGTCTTCCATTTGATATTCGATCAAGCGGTTCAACTCAACCGCATACTCCATTGGTAGCTCTTTGGTGAATGGTTCAACAAAGCCCATAATGATCATTTCAGTCGCTTTTTCTTCGGAGATCCCACGACTCATCAAGTAGTAGAGTTGTTCTTCTGAGATCTTGGAGACTTTGGCTTCGTGCTCCATTGAAACATTGCCATTCAAGATCTCATTAAATGGGATCGTATCGCTGGCTGATTTGTCATCCATGATGATCGTATCACATTCGATATGTGCAAATGAGCCATCGGAGTGCCGGCCAAAGCGGACTTGTCCGCGATAATCGACCCGACCCCCATCTTTACAAAGTGACTTTGAAACGATCGAAGACGAAGTATTTTTAGCATTATGGATCATCCGCGCCCCAGTATCAGAGTCAATATCTTTACCCGCAAAGGCGATCGATAACATCGTCCCTCGAGCACCACGACCATCTAAGTAGACACTTGGATATTTCATGGTAACTTTTGAACCTAAGTTACCATCGACCCATTCCATCGTCGCATTCTCTAAAGCCCGCGCCCGTTTAGTCTCTAAACTGTAGACGTTATCGGACCAGTTTTGGATCGTGGTATAACGACAGTAAGCATCTTTTAAGACGTTTACCTCAACGACCGCCGCGTGTAAGCTATCTTCAGAATAGTTTGGCGCAGTACAGCCTTCCACATAATTGATACTTGCTCCTTCATCGACAATGATCAACGTTCGTTCAAACTGACCTGAGTTACCCGCATTGATCCGGAAATAACTTTGGATCGGCACTGAGACTTTAACGCCCTTTGGTACGTAGATAAAGGTCCCACCTGACCAAACAGCCGAATTCAAAGCTGCCATCTTGTTATCGGCTGGCGGGATCAATTTCCCGAAGTATTTTTTGACTAATTCGGGATATTCTTGGACAGCCGAATCAGTATCCATAAAAACGATCCCCAAGTTATCAAAATCTTTACGCATATTGTGATAGACCACTTCAGATTCGTACTGAGCCGAAGAACCCGCTAAGTATTTACGTTCCGCTTCGGGGACTCCAAGACGATCAAACGTCTTTTTGATCTCTTCGGGCACATCATCCCAGTCACGGGCAACACGATCAGAATCACGTCTAAAGTAATTGATATGTTCAAAATCAAGGGGAGATAAGTCAGGGCCAAAATCAGGCATTGGCAACTTGCGGTATAATTCATAGGCTTTTAATCGAAAATCTAACATCCATTCTGGCTCATTTTTAGCAGCCGAGATCTGGCGGACGATGTCTTCTGTCAAACCTTCCCCTGTTGTAAAAAGTGGTTCGATATCATCTTTAAAACCGTATTTGTATTCGCCACCCAATTCAGGCATTGTATTTTCAGTCATGGGCTTTGTCCTCCTTCTCTAGTGCTTGGTAGATCGCTTTCCAGGCTAAAGTTGCACACTTGATCCGTGCTGGAAATTGAGCGACCCCTTCTAAGACGACAGCATCGCCTAATAAATCTTCATAATCTTTATCTTCATTTTTAGTGATCATTTCTGAAAATGCCTCGACCATCTCACTGACCTGTGCTGGCGTTTTGCCGATCACTTCATCGGTCATCATTGAAGCAGAAGCCTGTGAGATCGTACAACCCGTCCCACTAAAAGCAATATCAGCGATCTTACCTTCATCATCTAGTTTGACTTCTAACTCTAACACATCCCCACAAGTCGGATTGCGCAATTCGATCTGCTTATCAGCTACAGGAAGATTGCCATGATGATGAGGACGATCAGCATGTTCTAAGATCATTTGACGGTATAAATTATCTAAACTGGATAAACTCATCGAAAGAACTCCCTTGTTTTGATCAATGCCTCCACTAATTTATCAGCATCTTCTTTAGTGTTATACAAATAAAAGCTAGCCCGAGCCGAAGCTGCGATCTGTAATTTTTTCATCAACGGTTGGGCACAGTGATGACCAGCCCTGATCGCAACCCCTTCCATATCAAGCGCCGTCGCCGTGTCATGTGGATGTAGTCCTGCAAGGTTAAACGAAATGATCCCTGCATGTTTAGCTGGATCAGCTGAACCATACAATTCAAACCCATCGATCGCTTGTAGCTTAGGCAAAACATATTCCATCAACTCGGTCTCATGCTGTAAAATATTGGTCAACCCAACTGCTTGCAAATAATCGATCGCTTTTCCTAAGGCGATCACTCCTGCAATATTTTGGGTCCCACCTTCAAATTTCCACGGAACTTCTTTAAAGGTCGAATGCTCTAATTCGACAAAGTCGATCATCTCACCCCCAAAATCAAGTGGCTCCATCTGGTTTAGTAAGTCCAGCTTGCCCCACAAGATCCCGATCCCCGTTGGGCCTAGCATCTTATGTCCAGAAAAGGCTAAAAAATCAATATCTAATTCTTTAACGTCTACTGGCATATGGGGAACTGATTGTGCCCCATCCACGACCATGATAGCACCGTTTTGATGTGCTAATTGAGCGAGTTCTTTGATCGGATTGACGGCTCCTAAGACGTTTGACACCTGCGCTAGCGATACGATCTTGGTCTTTTCAGTGATCAGTTGCTTGGCATTTTCTAAGTCAACTTGACCATCTGCATTTAGCTCCAAATAGACTAGCTTTGCCCCTATTTTTTCACAGACCTGTTGCCAGGGAACGATATTGGAATGGTGTTCTGCATAGGATAAAACGATCTCGTCTCCTGGATGTAGGAATTTTTTTGCATAGCCTCGTGCGATCCAATTGAGACTTTCTGTCGTACCTTTAGTGTAGACAATTTCACATTCACTATCAGCATTGATCAGCTCTTTGACCTTTTGGCGCGTAGCTTCATAAGCATTTGTTGCTCGTTGTGCTAAAGTATGCACGCCTCGATGAACGTTAGCATTGTCATGTTCATAATAGTCCACTAAGCTTTGGATCACAGCTTGTGGCTTTTGGGTCGTAGCCGCATTATCCAAATAGACTAACGGCTCCCCGTTGACTTTTTGATCTAAGATCTTAAAATCAGTCCGGATCTCATTTTTCATCTTGTCCATCGATAAGCTTCCTTTCGATCATGTCGGAGAGCTCTGTTTGAACTTTCCGACTTGGAATGGCCGTCAAAACAGGGCCTAAGAAACCACGGATCACTAAACGTTCAGCGATCTCTTTTGACAAGCCCCGACTCATCAAGTAATACAACTGGTCTTGATCGATCCGTCCGACACTGGCAGCGTGACCAGCAGTAACGGCATTGTCATCGATCAATAAGATCGGGTTAGCATCGCCTCGTGCTTTAGTCGAAAGCATCAAGACCCGACTTTCCTGTTGTGCATCGGCTCCCTTAGCACCATGAATGATGTGACCGATCCCATTAAAGACCAGCGATGACCGGGATAAGATGACTCCATGTTGGAGAATATGACCGATCGAATGTCTACCATAATTAGTCACGCGGGTATCGATCCCTTGAACTTGTTTACCTGTCGAGATCGCAACGACTTTAGTTTCAGCATGGGATCCATCACCGATCAGATCAGAGTCAAAGTCTCCAACGATATTACCGTCATTCATCATCCCCATCGACCAGTCGATCTTAGCATCTTGGTCCAAATGCCCCCGACGATTGAGATAAGCAGTTGTATTTTTACCCAAGCGATCGACACTGGCAAACTTCACGTGACTGCCCGCCTTGGCAAAAACTTCTACGATCACGCTAGCAGTTGTATTTTGTTCACCGTAAGTCTGCAAATTCTCCAAATATGAAATTTCACTATTGACATCAGCGATCAACAAAACATGATGTACAAAGTCTTGTTTTGTCGTGGCATCTTGAATGAAGTACGACGTCAAAGGTTCTTCTACTACGACATTTTTAGGTACGTAGATCAACACCCCACTGGTAACATTAGCAGCATGTTGCATATTCAAACGATTTTCATCATCTTTGATCGCTTCCATGAAGTACTTCTCGATGAATTCTGGATGTTCTTTTAAAGCTGTTTGCCAATCACAGACGATCACCCCTTGGGCTTTTAACTTTGGATCAAGTTCTAATTTGGCGGTCGTTTGCCCAAATTCGACAACAACATTATCTTTGATCGTGATCTCAGCCGTCTTAGTTTCAGGAAGTTTATTTTGGATCACTTCCACTGGCTTAGTCACTTCGATCGGCCAACGTTTGTATTTGATCTTTTCAAAGCGTGGTAACTCAAGTTCTTGAGCTTTTTTTAAAGCTTGGGTCCTTTTTTTTGTAAACCAGCTAGGCTCATTATTTTGTTTACCAAACTCTACTAGTGCCTGGGTTTGTATTGTTAGTGCACTCATCTTTACCACCACCTAAGCTTTGTCTTCTGCTAGCTTGATATCAAGCCCCAGTTCATCACGGAGACCAGCATAACCTTCAGCTTCCAAACGCTTAGCTAGATCAGGACCACCTGTCGTTACGATCCGCCCATCCATCATAACATGCACGACATCTGGTACGATATAGTTTAAAAGTCGTTGATAGTGTGTGATGATCAATGAACCAAAGTCTGGACTGCGCATCTCATTTACCCCCTTAGAAACGACCTTTAAGGCATCGATATCCAAACCAGAATCGATCTCATCTAAGATCGCAAATTTAGGCTTGATCATCATCAGTTGCAAGATCTCATTGCGTTTCTTTTCCCCACCGGAGAAACCTTCATTGAGGTAACGTTCTGCCATAGAAAATGGCATATCTAAAAAGTCCATCGTTTCTTCGAGATCTTTTAAATATTTTCGGATCGAGATCGGTTCATCTTTAGGTAACCGAGCATTGATCGCACTACGGATAAATTCAGCATTCGTGACCCCTGGGATCTCAGCTGGATATTGCATCGCTAAAAAGAGCCCTGCTCGTGCGCGTTCATCAACCGCCCAATCCAAAATATTTTCACCATCTAATAAGATCTCACCTTCAGTGATCGTGTAAGCAGGGTTGCCCATGATCGCTTCTGATAAAGTCGACTTCCCAGTTCCATTTGGGCCCATGATCGCATGGATCTCACCTGTTTGCATCTTAAGATCAAGTCCTTTTAAGATCTCTTTTCCATCGATCGAAACGTGGAGATTTTTTACTTCAAGAGTTGACATTTTTCATTCCTCCGCTAAACTAAATAAGTATACTATCATCATTGTAGTCTAATTGAGAATTACTTTCAATTGGAAAACCTTGTTCAAAATATAATTACGAAAGAAGGCATAAACGTGCAACCAATCATTGGCATTATCGGAAATTTCAACGGCGCTCTGATTCCTGAACACGCAAACTTACCTATCTCCTATATCGGGCAAGGCTATTTAGATGCCGTAAAAAAAGCCGGTGGGATCCCAGTTATCATCCCCCCAAAGAGCTCACTTGAGAGCATCAGTGCTTTGATCGATCGGATCGACGGTCTATTATTGCCCGGCGGTAAAGATATCGATCCTTATTTCTACGATGAAGAACCTAGTCTTAAACTCGGTGCGATCGACTCAACCCTTGATGCTTTTGAAATCGAATTCTTACGCCAAGCTTATGAACGCGATCTTCCGACTCTGGGTATCTGTCGCGGGCTCCAACTTGCTAATGTCTTTTTAGGTGGCAGTCTTTACCAAGATTTAAGTGACTATGATAGGCTAGCCGTCAAACACAACCAATATCAAACAGCTCCTTGGCAAGCATTGACACATTCGATCGAGGTCAAAGAAGATAACTTGATCCAAGACTTTTTTGGCACTTCAGCACGCGTAAATTCATTTCACCATCAAGCGCTAAAAGACATCTCTTCTGAATTGATCCCTGTAGCTTACAGTTCAGATGGGATCGTGGAAGCAGCAGTTGGTAAAAACTTTAATTTCTTAGGTGTCCAGTGGCATCCTGAGACACTTTACCAAGATCACGAGAATTCGTTAAAGCTTTTCATTCATCTCGTCGGTGAAGCTAAAAAATTTGCCAAACAAAGATAATATAAAAAGGCTAAAAATCATGTTTAAAATACTGTGATTTTTAGCCTTTTCTATATTTTGGGCGACTAAAGCCAAGTTTCTTGATAAACTTCAGGCTTAAAGCCACAAGTTACGGTATTTTCATCGACCATCAGCGGACGTTTAATGAGTTTACCATTTTCCGACATCATCGTTGCTGCCTCTTCTTTTGTCATCGTGGGAACTTTTTCTTTTAAGTTAAACTTGCGGTAATCTTGACCACTGGTATTGAAGAAATAACGCAATGGTCGATCACTTTTGGCAAAGATCGCTAAGAGCTCTTCTTTAGTCGGAGGATCTGCAACTAGATCTTGCTTGTCAAATTGAACTTGATTTTCCAAGAGCCATTTTTCGGCTTTTTTACAGGTACTACAACGTGCATAACAATAGAATTTTTTCATTTACACTCACCCTATCTAAAATCTGTCCCATTACTAAACATATAACTCTTGTTGTGATAACGCATCGACATCACAAATCCGACCCCGATCATATTCCCGATCAAAGCTGATCCCCCTTGACTGACAAATGGTAATGGAATACCTGTCAAAGGTAAAAGCCCGATGTTCATCCCGATATTTTCAAAAACGTGGAACAAGATCATCATGATGACCCCTGTCGAAATATAAGCATAAAACTCATTTTTCGTGTCAAAAGTCACCTGGATCATTTGAAAGATCAACAATAAGTAGATAAAGATCAATAAACAACAACCGATAAAGCCAAAATTTTCTCCAATGACCGAAAAGATCATATCTGATTGACGCACTGGCACATAAACATTGGAAACATTGAAACCTTTACCTAATAGTTGCCCTGAACCGATCGCTTTCATACTCTGCCAGAGCTGATAACTACTACCACTAGTGCTTCCAGAAGGGTCGAGCCATGAATCGATCCGTTTGAACTGGTAAGCCTGAAATCCGATCTTTTCAAGTAAAGTCCTATCATAAACAACTAAAAAGATCGCTAAACTACCTAGAACAGTCACGGCTCCAGCGACCGGTGCGATGATCTTCCAGGTGATACCTGAAACTAAGATCATCCCCCCTAAGATCGCAAAGAACACGAGCATCGTCCCAAAGTCATTTTGTAGCTTCAATAGGACTGCCACTGGGATCGTCCAAGCAAAAAGTTTACCTAACAATAACCAATCCGAACGCGTCGTGTGTTCAGGATACTCACTGTTATGTTGCGAAATGACCCGTCCCATCATTAAAATAAAGGCAGGTTTCATCACTTCGGAAGGCTGAAATGATAACGAGCCGACCGCAAACCAACTTTTAGCCCCATTCAAATAGGCCATTCTTCGACTATAAAAAAACAACACTAAGATCAGTAAAAAGATCCCGATCCCATAAGCTAGTGGTGCGATCTTCCATAGCTGCTCAGCATCAAATTGCATAATAAAGATCACAGCCCCGATCCCTAAAACATACCACATCGCTTGGGTGATCATCGTACGTGTCACACTAGTCGTACTCATATCATGCGTCAAAGCTACATAAAGTGAGATCATCCCGATCACAGCTAACACAAGGACCGAAAAGATAATGCCCCAGTCGATGCGAGCATCATCGTCTTCATCACGGCGTAAGAACTGTTGTCGCGCCATTAAAAGTCACTCCTTTTATTTGATTCTTACTAATTATATACAATTTGCCGACTGAAGAAAGGCTCAGTCGGCAAACTTATTTTTTTATTAACTTATCCGCGGTGTAAGTGGTAATCACGCAAGAGATAGTCAACAGCTTCATTTCTTGAGTTGAGCTTTGATTCTTCGCCATTGGATAAAACGGCAATATAGCGCATTCCGTCTTGTTTGACACTACCGATCACTTCATCTTGGATCGTCAATTCTAAGACTAAATCACCATTCACCATCTTTTCATTTTCAATGATCTGAATATTACGTTCTTTTTTCGACAAGGTATATCCCCCTATGTTAATTCACTTTTTCGGATTTTTATTTCTACGTAAACTAAAATGATCGCCAACTGGATCATAGCCACCTCTAACGAAAGGATTACACCGTAAAATACGGGCACATCCCATCAGCAAGCCCAATAAAGCGCCGTGTTTTTCGATCGCCTGGATCATATAAGTTGAGCAGGTCGGATAATAACGACAACTCGGTGGCAATAAGGGGGAGATCCCCTTTTGGTAAAACTTAACCGGTAAGATAAGTAACTTGCTAAAAATCTTCATTATTTACTCTTTTTTAGTTTTTCGATCTGTTCGAGCAATTGACCTGAACCGACTGCCACATCATCAAGTGGTGTGTCTGCGATCATCACTGGGATCGTCAATTCTTCTGCAAATAAAGTTTCGATCCCGTCAAGCAAGGCACCACCACCAGTGATCACGATCCCACGATCGATCACATCAGATGCAAGTTCGGGTGGCGTCTCACTCAACACTTCTTTAGCAGCTGCGATCATAGCATCCATCGTATCACGCATTGCATCTACCGTTTCATCAGATGTGATGCGGATCGATTTTGGTAACCCGCTAACAACATCACGTCCGCGTACGGTCATTTCCTTGTTGCGATGACCCTTAATGACACTGCCGATCTCGATCTTGATCTTTTCAGCTGTGTGTTCACCGATCATCAGACCGTACTCTTGGCGAACGTAATTAGCAATGTTTGCATTCAACTTATCACCAGCACTGCGTAAAGAACGACTGATCACGATATCACCTAAGGAAAGAACCGCAATATCACTGGTCCCACCGCCAATATCAATGATCATATTGCCATAAGGTTGGAAGATGTCGAGTCCAGCACCGACAGCCGCCACTTTAGGTTCTTCTTCCAAATAAACATCACCACCGCCAGATTTTTCAGCGGCTTGGCGGATCGCTTTACGTTCAATGTCAGTCGTATTAGTTGGGCAGCAGATCAGAATGGCCGGCTTAGACATCACACCTTTAACATTTAACTTCTTGATGAAATACGATAACATCTGTTCTGTCATGTCAAAGTCTGCAATGACCCCATCTTTTAATGGGCGGATCGCACGAATATTACTTGGCGTTCTGCCGACCATCTTGTAGGCTTCCGAACCCACTGCTAGGACCCGGCCAGTTTGCGTATCGACAGCTACAACTGAAGGCTCATTTAGCACAATGCCCTTACCCTTGACATTGATCAATACATTTGCCGTACCTAGATCGATACCGATATCTTTAGCCATAAAATTTTCTCCTTTTGTTTTTAATTACACATGTAAGTAGGACTGAGAGCTTATCTCAGTTCAATTCATTTTAAAATACACACAGCCAATTATAGCATATTAATTGCACCTGAAAAACCGTGTTCCCCCAATCAAATTGGTTTAATTTTAAAATTTTTTATAAAAAAAGGCTGCTAAGATAACCTGCAGCCTTGAAAATTATTATTTGATCTTCTTCTTAGAAATAACGTATTCTTCGTTTGTAATATCGTCGATCCGTTTGATCTCTGCTCCTAAAGCAGCTAATTTTTGGTGGAAGTGGTAATAACCACGATCCAAATATTGTAAATGTGTGACTTGGGTGATCCCACGTGATAGAAGTCCTGCTAAAACTAAGGCAGCAGCAGCCCGCAGATCAGTTGCAGCTACTTCAGCACCTGAAAAATCAGTTGGACCGTAAATAATGACCGAATTTCCTTCGATCTTAAAGTCAGCATTCATACGACGCATCTCTTCTAAATGCATGAAACGATTTTCAAAAACAGTTTCAGTCAAGATGCTCGTACCCTTAGCTGCTAACTGCAAGATCGAAAATTGTGGTTGCATATCCGTTGGGAAACCTGGATGTGGTAAAGTCTTGATCGTTGTTGGTTTCAATTGTTCTGGTCCGATGATGCGCAAGCCATTTTCTTCTTCTAAGACTTGAACACCCATCTCTTCTAATTTAGAGATCAAAGGCTTGTTGTGTTCGGCTACGGCATCTTTGATCAAAACATTTCCCTTAGTCAAAGCAGCGGCGACCATAAATGTTCCGGCTTCGATCCGATCTTGAATGATCGCATGCTCAGTACCGTGTAAAGTCTCGACCCCCGTGATCTTTAAGGTTTCAGTCCCAGCACCTTTGACTTTAGCACCCATTTTGTTCAAAATATTGGCTAAGTCAACGATCTCTGGTTCACGTGCAACATTTTCGATGATCGTGGTTCCCTTGGCTAAAGTAGCTGCCATCATGATATTTTGTGTTGCACCAACACTTGGGAAATCAAGGTAGATATTTGCACCCTTGAGTCCATTTGGCGCAAAAGCCTCAATGTAACCGTCATGCCGATCGATCTTTGCACCTAAAGCTTCAAGGCCCTTCAAATGTAAGTCGATCGGACGTGAGCCGATCGCACAACCACCTGGCATCGCCACTTTAGCACGACCTAAACGCGCCAAAAGTGGTCCCAAAACAACGATCGATGCTCGCATCTTTGAGACATACTTGAATGGTGCTTCATAAGAAAGTTCATCAGTTGCGTCCAATGCAATCGTTTTATTTTCTTCGTCAAAACCAACCTTAACATTTAAAAAGCGGATCACATTGTTCATTGTATAAACGTCAGATAAGATCGGAACATTTGTCAAAAATGTGCGACCTTCACTTGGTAAGATACCCGCAGCTAAAATCGGTAAGACCGCATTTTTTGCTCCTTCGATCTCTACTGTTCCATTCAATCTATGCCCGCCACGCACAATAATCTTTTCCAATTGTTACTCCTCCGAAAATTACTATATTATTTAAATCAAATATGATAGATGTACCACATTGTCCACAAAGCTCGTAAAAAACGAACTGCAGGCAAAACCAAGAGCTACCGCGACCATGACTAATACAAGCCGGAAACTATTTTGCCGTGCTGGTTCAATGTAGCGATCGAGTCTCAAAGACTGGAGTCCCACAAATGCCAAGGCGATAAAGACAAAATGACTGATGATCATCAAAAGCGCCATTATTCCTATATATTGCATCTTTTTCCCTCTTCTCTTTTACTCAATCCGAAATAATCATAGCATAATTTTTCAGTTCAGTCACTCATTTACGGTGAATCTATAAAAAAATATAGCTATATCTACGCGAAATTCAGATAAAACGCTTACTCAGATATAGCAAAAAAATCCTTGCCAAAATGACAAGGATCTTTTTGCTTATTTCTTCGAAACACTCAAACGGTTGATCGCCCGACGTAAAGAAACTTCAGCACGCTTTAATTCATTATCATCGTGATTTTCTTTGGCTTTTGCGATCCGTGCTTCGGCACGTTTGCGCGCCCGTTCAGCCCGTGAAGTGTCGATCTCTTCTTTTCTTTCAGCTGCTGATGCAACTACAGATAAAACATTGTTTGAAAATTCGATGAATCCACCGCTAACTGCGACTTCATCAAAGGTATCTTCACCTGTCTTGACTCTGATCTTATCAATTGCCAGTGATGCCAACAAAGGTAGACGGTTCGGCATGATACCGACCTGCCCGACCGTTGTTGTACAGATCACTAGATCAGTTGTATTTTCATAAACCGATCCATCAGGCGTAACCACATTGACAGTTAATACAGGTTTTTCATCCATTGGACGCTACCCCCTTAATTGCCTTGTGTCATCTGTTCAGCTTTTTTCACAACATCTTCGATCGGACCACAGCTTCGGAAAGCATCTTCTGGAAGATCATCGTACTTACCTTCAAGGATCTCTTTGAAGCCTTTAACTGTTTCTTCAACTGGTACATAAGAACCTGGGACACCAGTAAATTGTTCCGCAACGTTAAAGTTTTGGGACAAGAAGAATTGGATCCGGCGGGCACGTGAAACGATAACTTTTTCTTCATCAGATAATTCATCCATACCTAAGATCGAAATAATATCTTGTAATTCACGGTAACGTTGTAATACGTGTTGGACTTCAGTCGCTACACGGTAATGTTCTTCACCCACGATCTCAGGTGCTAAAGCACTTGAAGTAGATGCCAATGGGTCAACAGCTGGATAGATACCTTGTTGAGTCAAGGAACGTTCCAAGTTAGTTGTAGCATCTAAGTGAGCAAAGGTCGTGGCTGGCGCAGGGTCAGTGTAGTCATCGGCAGGCACATAAACGGCTTGGATCGATGTGACCGAACCTTTCTTAGTTGAAGTGATACGTTCTTGCAATTGCCCCATTTCAGTTGCCAATGTTGGTTGGTAACCAACGGCAGATGGAATACGGCCTAACAAGGCAGAAACTTCAGAACCAGCTTGGGTAAAGCGGAAAATGTTATCGATAAACAATAACACGTCTTGGCCTTCAACATCACGGAAGTATTCCGCGATCGTCAAACCAGTCAAGGCAACCCGCATCCGAGCTCCAGGTGGCTCGTTCATCTGACCAAAGACCATGGCTGTTTTTTCTAAAACACCTGATTCTTTCATTTCAAAGTAAAGGTCATTACCTTCACGTGTACGTTCACCAACACCAGTAAAGACAGAGATACCGTTATGTTCTTGTGCAATGTTGTGGATCAATTCTTGGATCAAAACGGTCTTACCAACACCGGCACCACCGAACAGACCGATCTTACCACCCTTGATATAAGGCGCTAATAAGTCGATAACTTTGATCCCTGTTTCAAGAATTTCTGTACTTGTGTTTAATTGGTCATAAGCTGGCGCATCGCGGTGGATAGGATCTCTGCGATGGTCGGCACTAATTTCTGGACCATTATCAATTGTTTCCCCTAAGACGTTGAAAACACGTCCCAAAGTATCATTACCAACGGGCACACTGATAGCTGCGCCGTTATCAACAACTTTTGCCCCACGTTGAAGACCATCAGTGGAATCCATCGCGATCGTCCGCATTACGCCGTCGCCCAATTCAAGAGCAACTTCGATCACCAATTTTGATCCATCTTCACGTTCAACTGTTAAAGCATTGTTAATATCAGGTAAGGATTCACTAAGAGGGAATTGGACATCGACAACTGGGCCGATTACCTGAACTACTTTACCGTAACTCATCTAGTTAATTCCTCCTAATCGTTCTAATCTAAGGCAGCTTGCGCACCTGTGATTTCCGTAATTTCAGTTGTGATCGCACTTTGACGTGCACGGTTATATTGAAGCTCTAACGCAGAAATAATATCCTTAGCGTTATCAGAAGCTGACTTCATTGCAGTCGAACTTGATGCATGTTCAGAAGTCTTAGCATCTAAGATAGCTCCATAAACCAAACTTTCCGCATATTGAGGCAAGATAACTTCTAAGATCGCATCACGTGAAGGTTCTGTTTCATATTCGATATGATACTTTTGATCTTCATCAAGTGCAGTCAAGTCATCATCACCCATATTTTCAGCTGTGATAGGTAACATCTTTTCAGCTCGGAAAATAGAGGTCAAAGTGTTAACAAAGTGGTTGTAACAAACAAACAATTGGTCGTACAGCCCATTGCTATACATCGTCACGATAGCTTCAACGATCGGACGTACTTCTCTAAATGTCGGTACGTCTTTGACACCGCGAAATTCATACGCAACGTTGTAACCACGTTTACTGAAAAATTCAGCCCCGGTACCACCAACTGCGATGATCACAACATCATCTTTGGTGTGGCCGTTTTCTTTGATCAGATCAAGCGTTTGTTTGATAACGTTACTGTTGTAGCTACCAACCAAGCCACGATCTGAAGTCACAACGACGATCCCGGTCTTTTTCACAGGACGTTGTTTTAGCATACCTAAGGTGTTGAGTTTGCCCGTTTGGTCTTTCCCACTTTCAACTGCTGAGGCAGAATCAAGTAGATGAGATTGTGCCAAATGGGTAATCACGCTACGAATCTTCGAAGCATAAACTTGATAACTTACAGAGTGCTTTTGGATCTGACTCAACTTAGCAGTCGAGACCATTTGCATCGCACTTGTGATCTGTCCAGTTTTCTTAGTCGAAACGATTCGACGCTTAACTTCTTGTAAAGAAGCTGGCATTAGCTCTCACCACCCTTTCTTATTTTGAATTTGCTTGAAAAGTCGCTGCAAATTCTTTGATTGCTGTATCTAATTTATCTGTGTCTGGTAATTGACCAGTCTTAGCAATGTGATCTAAGAGATCTTTGTGGTTGTTATCAAAGAAATCAAACATTTCATCTTGATAACGCAAGATCTCATCAACAACAACAGAGTCTAAGAATCCATGTGTCAAAGCATATAAGATCAAGACTTGCTTTTCAACTGGAAGTGGCTTGTGAAGTGGTTGCTTCAAGACTTCAACTGTCCGACGACCACGATTCAACTTAGCTTGTGTTGCTTCGTCAAGATCAGAACCAAATTGCGCAAATGATTCCAATTCACGATATGAAGCTAAGTCCAAACGTAATGTACCAGCAACTTTCTTCATCGCCTTGATCTGAGCCGAACCACCAACACGAGAAACTGAAGTACCCGCATCGATAGCTGGACGAATACCAGAATAGAAGTTATCGCTATCCAAGAAGATCTGACCATCAGTGATGGAGATAACATTAGTTGGAATATAAGCTGAAACGTCACCAGCCTTAGTTTCGATAAATGGTAGAGCAGTCATCGAACCGCCACCTAATTCATCACTAAGTTTAGCTGCACGTTCCAACAAACGTGAGTGAAGATAGAAAACATCCCCAGGATAAGCTTCACGACCAGGTGGACGTCTCAAGATCAAGGAAAGTTCACGGTAAGCATCAGCTTGTTTTGAAAGATCATCATACACGATCAAAACATGCTTGCCGTTAAACATGAATTCTTCACCCATTGCAGCCCCAGCGTATGGAGCTAACCAAAGTAATGGCGCTGGTGAAGAAGGACCAGCTGAAACAACGATCGTATAGTCCATTGCACCATATTTGCGTAATGTTTCTACTTGAGTACGAACAGTTGATTCCTTTTGACCAATAGCAACATAAATACAGATCATGTCTTGGTCTTTTTGATTTAAGATCGTATCGACCGCAACTGATGTCTTACCAGTCTTACGGTCACCGATAACTAATTCACGTTGGCCACGACCGATCGGCACAAGTGCATCGATCGCTTTGATACCTGTTTGAAGTGGTTCATTAACAGATTGACGTTCCATAACGCCAGGAGCCTTACGTTCTACCGGACGAGTCTTGTCCGTTTTGATCTCCCCTAAACCATCGATCGGTTGGCCTAAGGGGTTTACTACACGGCCGATCAAAGCTTCCCCAACAGGGACTTCCATGATCTTACCAGTACGTTTTACCGTATCGCCTTCACGAATGCCTTTATAAGCACCTAAGATAACGATACCGACATCGTTTGATTCTAAGTTTTGCGCCATTCCGTATGTACCATCTTCGAATTGAAGAAGCTCACCAGAAAGGGCATTATCAAGACCATTAGCACGAGCGATCCCGTCACCAACGTAAGTAACTGTACCAACTTCATCGACGGTAAGTTCGTCTTTATAGTTAGCTAATTGTTGCTTGATAAGAGCACTGATTTCCTCAGCCTTAATGCTCATAAAAGTCTCACCTCTTTAAAAATCATTTTAATAACAGACGCTTAATATTTGCGATCTTCGACTTAATGGAGCCATCAAACACATAACTACTTGATTGCAAGACGACCCCGCCAATGATCTCGGGATCAACTACTGTTTCAAGTTCTACTTTTTTAGCTCCAACTACCTTAGCAAAGGAAGCTGCGATCTTATCTTTACGAGTTTGATCCAACTCGACCGCAGTTGTCACCGTCGCGCGGACTGTCTTTTCGTCTTCATCAGTTAATCTGTTGAATTCATCAATAATATCTTCTAAATTGGCGATCCGTCTGTAATCGTATAACATCGCTAACAAGTTAGATGTCAATTCAGAAGTACCACTTTGTAGATTTTTTAACATTTCAAGCTTAGCAGCATGTTTGATCGCTGCACTTGTCATGAAATCAACAAATTGTGGTTCTGCTTGCAAGACTTGTTTGATCTGAGCCAATTCACTAGAAGTTTCTGTTAAAACATCTTGTTCCTTAGCCGTTTCAAACAAAGCTTTTCCATAACGTTTAGCTATTGTTTGCTTATCTAATGCCATCTTGCTTCCCCAACCCTTCGATATAAGAGTCGACCAAGGCTTCTTGGTCTTTTGCACTCAATTCTTTTTGAATGATCTTTGAAGCAATTTCAACAGATAAAGCAGCTACATCGTTTTTTACATTGGAGAGCGCTTCTTGGCGTTCTTGCTCAATGTCTTTTTTAGCATTCTTTTTCAATGTGCTGACTTCTTCTTGTGCCGAATTTACGATAGTAGCTTTTTGCTGTTCACCGTTCTTCTTTGCACGATCAATGATTTTTGAAGCTTCAACATGAGAATCTTTAAGCGCTGATTCACGTTTAGCTGCGAGCTCTTCCGCTTTTTTGCGGGCATTTTCTGCTGAATCAATGTCGTTTGCGATCTTATCGGCCCGTTTTTCCATCATTTCAGTCACAGGTCCCCAAGCAAAATGCTTAACGAGTGCGATCAAAATCAAGAAAGTACAGAGATAAAATAAGAAGTCGCCCCATTGTACACCACCTTCAGCAGTAGCCAATAGTAATGCTGAGTTCATTCATTGACACCTCCTAATCTTTCAATAATGTGACAAAGTTATACTGATAGATCAGAGATTATTTAGCCATCAACATGAATGAGATAACGATAGCGATGATCGGCACAGCTTCGATCAAACCGACACCGATAAACATTGTTGTCCGTAATTGACCTGAAAGTTCAGGTTGACGAGACATACCTTCCAAAGTTTTTGCGATAACCAAACCGTTACCTACACCTGTACCGATAGCAGCAAAACCTGCGGCAAGACCCGCACCAAGTAAAGCTAAAGCTGTTGTCATAATAAAAATCCTCCTTAAAATTAATCCTACAAGTTAATTATTCTTTTTCGACCTTTTGAGAAATATATACCATTGTCAATGTTACGAAAACGTAAGCTTGGATCGATCCAATAAAGACTGAAAATCCCTGCCAAATCATTTCGAGCGGGATCGCTGGTAAATACGTCCACGGTGTATGTGATTTAGCCAACTGTTCATAGATAACAGTCAACAACACTTCACCAGAATAGATGTTACCGTAAAGACGTAATGCCAGAGTCAAGAAATTCGTAAATTGTTCCAAAACATTAATTGGGAATAAGGCCGGCATTGGACTAAAGTACGAATTTTTGACATATCCCTTAAAGCCAAACTTCGCAACTCCCATGAGATGTGACAATAGCAAGACTAGAAATGCCAATGTCAAAGTCGTTGCGGGCGAAGCAGTCGGACTTTTAATGTAGTTTACACCATTAATTGGAAGCTGAATAGCCAATCCTATTTGGTTAGAAACAAAGATAAACAAGAAGAGAGTAAAAATAAGGAGTCCATATTTTTTTCCCTGTTCATCAGGCATGGAGCTTTTGACGATCCCATTTGTAAAATCTATCATCCACTCGATCATATTTTGCTTACCCTTTGGCTTCATTTGCAATCTGCGTGAGAACCAAAAGACGAGTCCAAAAACGATCAATGCTGAAACCAGTCCTGAAAGGCAGTTACCTACATTAAAAGGAATACCAAAAAGCTTCAAAACTTGAGCTTCTTCATTCACCAAGTTTCACCTCTTTTCAATTGTGATCAATACGGTTGAACAAAATGGTCGAACCATAAGATTAAGATTCAAGCATAGATAAAAAACTATTTTTGAATACAAAAGCAATAATACCACCAAATCCCCCAAAATTCAAAATTTAAATGAATTTATTCTAAAAGTTAAAAAATGGGGCAACAACTGTATTTAAAGCATTTGACCAGTATTAGATCCGCGACACATTGCACGACTTGTCTATTTAGTACCAAACAAGCGATCGCCCGCGTCACCTAAACCAGGAACAATATAACCATTTTCATCAAGCCGATCATCCAAAGCAGCAGCGAAAATATCGATATCTGGATGTGCTTTACGTAAAGCTTCCACACCTTCTGGCGCAGCAACTAAACACACAAACTTGATCGATTGGGCACCACGCTTCTTCAAAGCATCTACAGCCATGATAGCTGAACCACCAGTTGCCAACATTGGATCGACCACAAAAACTTCACGACTAGCTAGATCGCTAGGCATCTTAACGAAATATTCGTGTGGTTGCATCGTTTCTTCATCACGATACATCCCAATGTGACCAACTTTAGCAGCAGGGATAAGATTCAAAATACCTTCTACCATCCCAAGTCCAGCCCGTAAGATCGGTACAACAACAACTTTCTTACCAGCCAAACGTTTCTTGTATGTCTTGCCCATCGGTGTTTCGACCTCAACATCTTCCAACGGCATCTCACGCGAAACTTCATATGCCATCAAAGTTGCGATCTCATCGACACATTGACGAAATTCTCGTGTCCCGCAATCCTTATCGCGAATGATCGTTAGTTTGTGTTGGATCAATGGATGATCTAAGACTTCAAATTTACCCATTTTGTTAAATTCCTCCTTTGTCTAGCTCTGCTACTTATTTTAGCCGAAAATGCGCCCATTTGCTACTATTAGCGCTAAATTATTTATTCTTATTGAATTCCTTAAAGAAAGCATTTCCAGCCGCTTTCTTTAAGCGATTCATATAAGCTTCACCTAAACCTGTTTCCAAAACGCCCGCACATAAGATGTAGTCTTTGTTATCAAAAGCCCTGAGCCCTGAAAAGAGCCGACTGCTAGCACTCTTAACGTCTGAACCTAATGAGTAGCCTTCGATATTTTCTGGTAGCTCAGATACTTTAGCTACTTCTGGTTCAAAAGCCATCACCCCGATCTTAGATGTTTGTGTCTTAGCCCAAGCCAGAGCTTCTTTCCATTCATCAGCATTTACGATCAAAACTTGAGCATCAGGTGCATAGTGTTTGTACTTCATCCCTGGAGCTTTAGGTATCTCGGCTTGACCGACATGATGCTTATCTGAACGAACTTTGCAACCTAAAATCTCGCTGATCTGTTTTGGGGTGACTGCTCCTGGACGCAAGACAGTTGGCACAGCTGTACTTAAGTCAACGATCGTGGATTCGACCCCAACCGTAGTCGGACCATCATCAACGATCCCTTTGATCTTGCCTTCCAGATCATGAAAGACATGTTCTGCTGTCGTAGGGCTCGGTTTACCCGAAGAATTAGCTGATGGTCCAACCAATGGGACTCCAGCTTCTTTGATCAATTCTAGCGTTGTTTGATTGTCAGGCATCCGAAAAGCAGCCGTCTTTAATCCACCCGTGACTGCATCGGGCAGTGAACCAGGTTTGATCGGTAAAATGATCGTCAACGAGCCTGGCCAAAATGCATCCATCAATTTTTGGGCTGTTTCAGGTAATTTTTCGACGTAGCGTTCGACCATTTCCTTTGAACAAACCGTCACGATCAAGGGATTATCTGAAGGACGACCCTTGGCAAGATAAACGCGTTTGACTGCTTGGGCGTTAGTTGCATCAGCTCCTAGCCCATAAACGGTCTCAGTGGGAAAAGCGACCAATTCGCCCAACTGTAGTTCTCTAGCGGCCAAAGCAACTTTATCTGGTGTATAGATCTCAGTTATCAACACTGTTATTTCCTCTTTTCTATTAAAAACTTACTTTTACCATTCGGTCATGACCGGTGATATCTTGGCGTAATTGAACTTTAGCTGTGGGATAAGCTTTGCTAAAGATCTCGACTACACTTGGACCTTGTTGAAAGCCGATCTCTAAATAGAGCTTACCCTGTTTTGTCAGATGTTTTCTGAGGTTTTCAGCTAATTTCTTATATAGATATAAGCCCTCATCTGGCGCAAATAAAGCCGTTTTAGGTTCATGCTCTAAAACACTTTTGTCCATTAATTTTGCCTCTGATTCGGCAATATACGGGGGATTTGAGACGATCACATCAAATTCGCCCGTAATATTTTGTAAAAGATCACTTTCGATCAATGTGGCCTCTAGCTTTAAGGCTTGCTTATTTTCTTTGGCAACTGCTAGCGCTTGGGGGGAAATATCACTTAAAGTAACTTCCCAATCAGGACGTTCATGTTTTAAACTTAGGCCGATCGCTCCAGTACCAGTCCCGATATCTAAGACTTTCAGAGAAGTTTTAGGTTCAGTTTCCAAGATCCACTCGACTAATTCTTCTGTCTCTGGTCGTGGGATCAAGGTCGCTTCGTTTACTTTGAACTCCAAGCCAAAAAAGTTAGCTTTTCCTAGTAAATATTGCGCTGGCCAATCTTGGCAGTACAACTTGACATTGGTAAAAAAGCGCTCTAACTGTTCAGCTGACAATTGGGTCTGATAATTCATCAACATCTCTGTTGTACTCCAATTCAACTGACCTTGCAAGAGCAGATCAGCAGCACTTGGATCTTTTCCATGATCTTTGATAAAAGAAAAAGCCCATTGCTGAGCTTTAAAAACGGTCATTTTATCCATTTTGTAATTCTTCTAAGGCTTTAGTTTGATCGTAAAGAACTAAAGCATCGATCACATCTTCTAATTCACCGTTCATGATACGATCAAGCTTGTTCAAGCTCAGACCGATCCGGTGATCAGTAACACGGTTTTGCGGATAGTTATAAGTTCTGATACGTTCCGAGCGATCCCCGGTACCGACAGCAGATTTACGGTTTTCATCATAAGCACTTTGCTCTTGAGCAGCATAATAGTCATAGACACGTGCGCGCAAGATCTTCATCGCTTTTTCACGGTTTTGTTGTTGGGAACGTTGATCTTGCATAGCAACGACGATCCCCGTTGGCAAGTGAGTCATCCGCACAGCTGAAGATGTCTTGTTGATATGCTGACCACCAGCACCAGAAGCGCGATAAACGTCGACTCTGATGTCTTTTGGATCGATCTCGATCTCAACATCTTCTTCTTCAGGCATGACAACTACGGTAGCCGTTGAAGTATGCACCCGACCTTGAGATTCAGTTACAGGGATCCGTTGAACACGGTGAGCCCCAGATTCATATTTCAATTTAGAGTAAACGCTTCGACCATTGATGAGCAATGCGATCTCCTTGAAACCACCTACTTCTGTCATCGTCTTATCGATAACTTCGATGTTCCAACCTTGATGTTCAGCATACTTGCTGTACATCGTGAATAGATCGCCCGCAAACAAACTCGCTTCATCCCCACCAGCAGCACCACGGATCTCCATGATGATGTTTTTATCATCGTTAGGATCCTTAGGTAAAAGCAAGATCTTGATCTCTTCTTCTAATTGTTCTTTTTCAGTCTTTGAACTTGCCAATTCTTCTTTGACCATCGTTGTCATTTCATCATCGTCAAGTCCTGCACTAAGCATCTCTTCGTCATCTTTGATCTGTTGGATCACTTGCTTATATTTGTTATACTTTTCGACTGTTTCACGCAGATCAGCCATCTCTTTTGAAAGTTCCATAAAGCGCTTAGTATCTGCGATCACATCCGGATCAGAGAGCAATTCGCCGAGTTCTTCATAGCGATCTTCAAGCATTTGCAATCTGTCAAATAACTTATCCATAAAATTCTCCTTATTTAATAATGTTGTTTGTATCAGTTGGTGGCGTAACGTAATGTTTACGGCACACCGGATAATAAGATTCATTGCCACCGATCTCGATCTGCTTACCATCATAAACTGGCTTACCATCATTGACCCGTAAGTTCATGATCGCTTTTTTATTGCAAAACCAGCAGATCGTCTTCATCTCTTCGATCTTATCCGCATACAGTAGTAAATATTTTGAGCCTTCAAAAAGTTCGTTACGGAAATCATTTTTCAAGCCAAATGTCATCACGGGGATATTTAATTCATCGACCACCCGTGTCAATTCTAAAACATGATGCTTACTCAAAAATTGAGCTTCATCGACCAAAACACATGCAGCGTTTGGGTCTAATTCTTTGACCTTAGCTAAAAGGTCATCTTCCTCAAAAATTGGAAATGCCTTACGCTTAAGCCCGATCCGGCTCGAAACATAACCGACTTCATCGCGGTCATCCAAGCCACTAGTCATAATAATTACGCTTTTATCTTGCTCTTCATAATTATGTGCGACTTTTAAGATCTCGATCGTCTTGCCGCTGTTCATTGCTCCATAGCGGAAAAAAAGCTGTGCCACTAACGCCACCATCCTTTTAATAGTTCCTAAACTAGTATATATGATTTGTGCATAAATTTCATTAATAAATTTGTTAGGTATCGCTATCCGTACGGCTCGACTTGTTTTTGTGCGCACTGATCTTTGTCGTGCTCCGAAAAACTGAGCCTAGCTGATAGCTACGGATAAGCAAGACGCCAAAAACGCCTCTTGGCTTATCCTATGCTATCCGTACGGCTCAACCCGTTTTTCTGCGCACTGATCTGTATTTTATGGTAAGATACAAGTTGACATAAAAAAATCGGAGGAAATTTCATGTCATTTAAAAGTTCAATCTCAATCACTGCGGGTAAAACTTCTCACTGGTTCTTGCATAATTTTATGCATGGTGGGACCTCTCTGCCTGGTAAGTTAACTTTAAAAATCGATCCTGATGTTTTAAAAGCTTTAGCTAAAGACTACGAGATCGTGATCATCACTGGGACCAATGGTAAGACACTGACGACCGCTTTGACCGTAAAAGTGTTACAAGCTAAATACGGTAATGTTTTGACTAATAAGAGCGGTTCTAATATGAAACAAGGGATCGTGACTGCTTTTTTGACAGCTCAAAAAACGAGCTCTGGCAAAAAACTCGCTGTCCTTGAAACCGATGAGGCCAATGTGCCGATCGTCTGTGAATATATCAAACCAAAAATGTTCGTGTTGACTAACCTTTTCCGTGATCAAATGGATCGCTATGGTGAGATCTACACGACTTATGACAAGATCTTAAAAGGTGTATTGATGCATCCTGATGCACTTGTGCTTGCAAATGGAGATGCACCTATATTTAATAGTAAAAAACTACCTAATAAAGTCATTTATTACGGTTTTGCAGATAAAGCTGAAAAAGACCAACTCGCGCCAGCTAACACTGATGGGCTATTGTGTCCTAGTTGTCAACATATCTTGCATTTCAAATACCGTTCTTACAGCAACTTAGGTAAGTACTTCTGCCCGCATTGTGGCTTTAAGCGCCCTGAATTGACTTATAAAGTCGATCAAGTCAGTGCTCAGACCCCAGGATCTTCTAAATTTACGATCAATGGACATGAAGTTGAGCTGCATATCGGTGGAACTTACAACATCTATAACGCCCTAGCCGCTTATGCAGTCGGCGCACAGTTAGACGTCGAACCAAAAACGATCTGCCAAGCACTTAGTCAAAATGACGAAAAAGTCTTTGGTCGGCAAGAAGTTATCGACCTTGATGGTAAAGAAGTGACCATGATCTTGGTCAAAAACCCAGTCGGCCTTGACCAAGTTTTAGAGATGATCAAGACCGATGATAAGCCATTTTCACTGGCAGTCTTGCTAAACGCCAATTACGCTGACGGGATCGATACGAGCTGGATCTGGGATGGTGATTTTGAAAACTTACCATTTGATAAGATCCCTAGTGTCTTGACTGGGGGCGAACGTTACAAAGACATCACGTTCCGTTTACGTGTAGCTGGTGTTCCCGAAGAAAACTTTGCGCAACGTGAAAGTCTAAAAGACGTCTTAGCTCACCTCAAAACGATGCCGACAGAACATATCTACGTACTAGCAACATATACTGCAGTCTTACAATTACGGAAACTTTTGGCAGATGAAGGCTATATCAAGGGAGGCATGGATTAATATGAAATACCAACTTCACTTAGCACACCTTTATGGCGATCTATTGAACACTTATGGTGATATCGGCAACGTTTTAGTTTTAGAATACTATGCTAAACAGATGGATATCGAATTGACTTCAGAAGTTATCTCACTTGACCAACAATTTGATGCTTCAAAATTCGATATTGCCTTTTTCGGTGGTGGTCAAGATCATGAACAAGCCATTGTTTCTAAGGATATTCAAGCAAAAAAACAAGCTTTGACTGATTATATCGAAGACGGTGGTCCGATGCTTGCGATCTGTGGAGGCTACCAATTGCTAGGCAAATACTATATCGGTGCAAACGGCGAACGCATCGAGGGGATCGCTGCACTTGATCATTATACAAAAAGCCAAGACAATAACCGTTTCATCGGCGATATCGTGATCGAAAATGAAGAAACGGGGCAAAAATACCATGGTTTTGAAAATCACAATGGTGTCACCTACCTTGGTAAGGGTGAGCGTCCTTTAGGAAAAGTCATCAGTGGTCATGGTAATAACGGCAAAGATCAAGGTGAAGGGGCGATCTATAAGAATGTTTACTGTTCTTACTTCCACGGCCCGATCCTGGCTAGAAACGGTGAATTAGCTAAGCGGATCTTACTTACGGCTTTAAAGCGTAAGTATCCTGATGCTGATCTAACTGCTCAAGAAAACTTAAAGATCAAACCAACTTATTAAACACGACATAAGTAAAAAACATCTTCAATTCCAATGTTTGGCATTGAAGATGTTTTTTCTTTAGCGGTAGTTTTTATTAATATATATAATATTAATAACTACTTATATCACAGCCAATGTGTTCAACTATTTGGCCTTTGATAATAGATGGCGATCCCAAACAAAAGCGTCAAAACATTTAAAACGATCCCTAAGACGACGATATTGCTGTAGACTTGTGGTAATAATAGAAAAATGATCCCAAAAAATGAATATAGACTCGTGATCAAAGTCGAAACGATTGAAAAGTCCAACTGCTTATATTCTTTATAGATCATCTTTTCAAAAATATTACCTGATATCCCGATCAAAACAAAACCTAGAAATAACAAGATCAATTTTAAATACAGCTGTGGAACTAAAAATAGCAATAAAAAAGCTGTTCCCGAAAAGATATATTCGATACAAAAAAATCTATGATGTTCTATTGAAACATATGGCGCTAATAAAGCACCTGTAAAATCAGCTGCTTGTTGAACAGCTACGACCAAGCCTAGCCATTTAACATCAATGTGTAAGCTGATCAAATATAACGGAGCTAATGTTGTTAAAAGATCCAATGCTCCGCTCAAAAAGGCTTCGATCACAATGATCTGGCTAGCTTGTTTTTGCTTAAAAAACTTACTGATGTATCCTACTAAACTCTTTAACGGTGGAAGTTCTTCAGTTGTTGGCTGTAGTAAAGCTCTAGAAGTCTTTAGTTGTACGATAAAAATGATACCTAACACTAAAAACGGTAAACTCAACTGTAGCAAGCCTAAATATGACATGAGTCCTAACAAGAGCGACGCTACAAAATTACTTAAAATATCTAAAGTATTTCCCGTAAAATACTGAATGTCAACTGAGCGCTCGATCAACTCACTGTCATTTTCCAATGCTTCAGGTACTAGTCGCATCTGTAAGGCACTTTGGATACAAGATATCATGCTAAATAAAATATTGTAGACATAAATATAGCCAATCGCAACTTTATAGTAAAAACTAATGATGACAAGTAACGCTAATACTAGGTACAAAGCCCTAAAAACAAGGAACCACTCTTTTGTCCGTTTGATCTTAGCTAAAAGCGGGCTATACAAAAACGCAAACATTGACGGGATCATTCCCAACAAGGCAAATAATGATAAAGAATCTGCTTTGATGTGATAGACCTCGACCAAACCAAGCAATAAGGCAACACCATAAAAACTATCGCCGATATTATCTGATGCTCCGCTTAAAAGCAATTTTTTGAAATTTTTGGGATATTTACTTAGAAAGGTCATACTGCATCACCTGCCAATTTAACAAATCGAGTTGCAAAGCATCGGGCATTACATTATCCAATTCTACTAATTCAAAAAAAGCACGATATGCAATCAATCCCGCTGACATATATGAAATAGGAGAAATTATGCTTGTCGGCACTTCATTTTTCAAAAGATTATCATCAGTGATCATATTTTCACCATAGAATTTATGCAATGACTCTGTTTTTCCTGGTCTAATACTAGCGTAATTTATCACCGTTGAAGCATAGGAACCAACAATAAGTGGACGGTCATATTGGTAGGAAAGATCATCGAACCAATAATCGATCTTAACTGTAGGTTTATCAGCACAACAGAGCGCTAGATCAAAATCATATTTTTCATAAATTTTAGCCAGATCTTCTTTTGATAATATTTTTTTACTCAGAGTTTTGATCTCCACGTTACTATCTATTTCTTTTAAGTACGCCTTTACAACATCCACCTTAGGTCGACCAATGTCTTTTTCTCTAAATACACTTTGACGCGTTAAGTTTGATATGTCCACAATATCAAAATCCAATAAAATAAATTTTTTTACTCCTAATCTAGTTAAGATCTCCGAAACATTCCCACCAATACCACCTAGACCTACGATCAATACTGTTTTTTGCTCTAATTGTCGTTGATAAGTACTTGGATCAAGATTTCTGGAAACATCTATCCATTCAAAGAAATTGATATTCCTAGAATATCTAGTATCACTGTAATCATTGTTTGTCAATAACCCCATACTTCTCCATTGTTCAACTTTTTTTAATTCTTCTTTTGTATACTTTCCTGTATCATCAGTGTCATACTTATCTAATTTTTTCACCAAATATGCATTATCTTCTGTATATGGTACAGTTCGTACTAATGTTGCATTTCCGAAGCCAAAAACGATTTTTTCATCTTCAACATATGGCTGCAATGTTCGCTTGATCTTCATAATTATCCCCTCCCTTTTCTTAATAAAACTAGTCTTTGATCATTGCTGATCAAAGACTAGTTTCTCTTATCTACCGCCAACGCGATAGCCAAGTCTACGTTTTATTGGGAACCTATTCATAGGTATCACCTCCTTTTTTAGGTTTCCCTAATTTTATCAGTAACAAATTTCAGTGTCAATATTTATTTTGTAAATAAATATATTTACTAATAAGTTTTATATATCACGATCACTACTATCTTTTGTCCCTCATATTTTTAAACACAAAAAGCTGTTATCTTTGAATTTTTCGTCAACAAAATAAAAAATGTCTAGTGTGATCTTTAATGTTCACGCTAGACATTTTCCTTTGAAATATGATCAGCCACCTATAATAACTTTACAATGTGACATCTAGACTATCCCCTTATTTTTCTTACTTTCCGTACTGGGCATCGTCATTTTGCTTATTTAATCCTAACTGGATCAGTTGTCGTGTCTCATTTGCTGTCTGCTCCTTCAAAGCGTTTAATGTTTTATTAAAATTTTCGATCGTCTGGTCTACATTTCTAAACTGCTTTAAGTCCGTTTTCTTGATATTTGCGTGCTTAAGTGGATCTACTCGCCCAAGTGCTGCTTGATTGCGATCGACTGTTATTTGCCACTCTTGAAGGTCAACTCCAACTTTTCCCATCTAAAAATTCCTCTCTTATTCTTTTTTCAAATTGTAGCCCCACACCGATATCAGTATAAATTTCACCTTCAAATTCAGTGAAAACAAAAAATGTCGGGGTGTTTGGATATTCGCCATCTAATTTCATTACGGCTTCTCCCAAAGCTTCCATCCCACGTGCAAAATCTAGCTGACTCATACCCTTAACACGTGTTTGTAACATTCTTCTCACTTGAAAATAAGTACGGTAATTAAATTCCTCAGTCAAACCGCCATGATGATCTTCTTTCACTGAAACAAAAAGTTGCATTGGGATCGCCTCTGTTTGCATCAATTCGCCACCATTAGCAAAAAATACATTTCCGACAGGGGTATAACCTGCTTCGATCACATTATCGATAAAATCTTTGAATGCCTCATTTATCATTTCCATATCAACAACACAATTCAAGCTAATAACATTTTTTGCAGTAATACTTTGTCCATGTGCTATCATCACTTTTCACCTACTTTTCTTCGATCGGTTTGATCGGAAAGATGAGATCTACCCAATAATCAGCATAGATCGGCGTAAACACCATAAAGAAGCGCTCTGGGATCGGTAAATCTTTTTCCTTAAGAAAATCAAGGATCTTTTGGTAAGCATCATTGATCTCATCTCCAAAGCGGACCGTTTCTGTCACTGCTTCAGGAATATCCAAAATCGTTTGCCAATCAAAAGGATTTTCCTCAAGCTCGACTTCAACACTTATCGGTGCATAAGCCTTAAAATCGATCTCATCTGCAAAAAATTGATCAGTCGGCAGAGATACCATTGCTGGGCCAGTCTTATAGACCCCTTCGCCATATCCCATCATGTCGATATATTCAACTAGATCTACCAACTGTTCGCTCTTTAGATGACGCTCAATGGTCATCATATTTTCTTGATGTAATGCTACTACTCTCATTTTAGTTCTCTCCTTTTTTCTTTGATACAAAAATTGCCGACTTTTCGATGTCTTTAGGTCCAAACTCTTTTATTAGATTACGACGATAAGGTGTATCTAGCATTAGCCAATATGGAATGACTTTAAGTGAGAAAAACATTGCACAAATCAGAATACCAATCCCATAGAAAAATTCATTATCAGTAAAGTATGCAATTAGAACCGCAGGCATTCCTACTATAACGATCATATATATCATATATTTGGTTACCCTTCTCTCTTTTTTTCCACGATATTCATACCATATACAAAAAGCCATAAAACTAACATAATATAAAATCACCAGTATTAAGCCCACCAACATCATATTTTCTGATATGTCCATCGTAACCCTAAAAAGTCTATATAAAGTATAGACATTGACATAATTAGATATTACTTCTACAACCCCTGCCCATCTTTTTTTGTGATATTGATCCCAAAAAATTCGCTCAATTACTAATAATATTAATGTAATTCCATAAAAATATATCAACCACTTCTTCGTTTCTGAAGAAAGGATATATTCTGGAATCGTTCCTACTGGTAACGTAGCAAAAAGGAAACCGTTGATCCATAACATTATTGTGTTCTCAAATTTCGAATATGTTGTTATTCTCAAAAAAGCATATTGTACTTTCCTAAATGTTCGATGCATTTTCTACCTCCACTAACTTATATATTTTCCCAAAAGTCATTCCAAGCACGCTTTATTTTCTTTTTGTATCCCGAACCATCAATAAATTTCGACACTGCAATTGCTGCACCAATACCTATAACGACACCAACACCAACAGTTAGCAAAGTAGGCGTTATTGCTAAGCCAAACATTGCAGTTGCTCCCCCTAGCAATTCTGTAGTTATACTTGTCCCCACCATACTACCAACAGTCGATAGACCCGCAGTCACAGCCATATCACCTAGATCGATCGCTGTACCTCCGATCAGACTCATTGCTCTTGCCTTGCCTTTTAGCTTATGTTCGTTTGCCATCTTATTTGATTCATTGAAACCGTCATAGAGCGATAAAGTCTTGCTGGCGATATTTATTCCAGGGATAACTCGCCCTAAACCTTTAGCCTTACTGAAGTCTTTGAACATTGCTTTAAAATGCAACTCTTTTAAGGCACTGCTCTTGGCTTCTTTGAGATAGTCTTTGACTTTCAAGCTGCCTTTTTGCTGAGGAGATACGATCTTTTTAGTATCGTAGATATACAATTGTTTGGCTAATTTTTCACCGCCTTTGACGACATTAGC